>JAYVVA010000352.1:0-1688 GCA_043787435.1 Sphingomonadales bacterium
ATGCCGAACACGTTTCCGGCAGGCTGATAGCGGCATACGAGATAATCGTCGCCCGCGTTGCTTGCAATTGCACAACCTACGCTGCTCGTCCGAGGCCAGACGATCTGGGAGTAGTGACCGACGGCCTTCCAGTTGCCGGTTCGGCTGATGTCGGGAAATCGACCGGGTTTGAAATGCTCGCGCTCATCGAGCCAACTGTTCGCCATTGTCGCATAACTGAAGGCACGGCGTGTCCCCATCCACAGATTCTCGCCCTCGTGCAGGCGGGCACCCGCCAGCGGATCATGGGCGAAACGGGCCGCAGCAGCGAGCCTGCGGGCGTAGGCCAGCGCATCTGCCTGGAGCCTGTTGTCCCAGACAAGCGGGTCCGAACCGTAGGCTGCCCGCTCGCGGTTATGCGCATCGAGAAGTGTCGAGCGCATCAAGGCGTCGCCGCGCTGGCGATTGCGACCGTCCCACCGCTCGGTGATGGAGTTCTCCTGCGCCAAACCAACGAACGGCAATGCGATTAGCGCCACAAGCACAGAGGCAGTAAGGAGAACGCGAGACATCATGACAACCGCTCTTACTCATCCAGCTCCCAACGCAACGCGAATGCTCCACGATTCCGATGAGCCGTTCGCACTCTACGTCCACTGGCCGTTCTGCATCTCGAAATGCCCTTATTGCGACTTCAACAGCCACGTCCGCGAGGGCGTCGATCAGGCGGCGTGGCGTACTGCGTTGCTGGCCGATTTGGCCCACGAAGCATGGATGTTGCAGGGACGCAGACTGGGATCGATTTTTTTTGGTGGGGGAACGCCGTCGCTCATGCCGCCAGCGACGGTCGCGGCAATCATCGACGCAGCGACCGGGCATTGGCCGGTCGCAAGCGACATCGAGATCACGCTCGAGGCGAACCCGTCGTCGGTGGAGGCCTCCCGTTTCGCCGATCTCGCCCGGGTTGGCGTCAACCGGGTGTCGCTGGGCCTGCAGGCACTCGACACCGCTGCCCTCGCGTTCCTCGGTCGCGCGCACGATGTCGACGAGGGATTGTCCGCACTCGACACGGCGCAGGCGACGTTCGAGCGGGTGAGCTTCGATCTCATCTACGCCCGTCCTGGTCAGACAACCAAAGAATGGGATGCCGAACTCGCCCGGGCGCTGGCGTACGGCACCGAGCATCTCTCGCTTTACCAGCTTACGATCGAGCCTGGGACGCGGTTTGCAACACTCGCAGCGCAGGGCAAACTTGTTCCCCTCGATACCGATGCGGCAGCTGATCTGTTTGACCTCACCCGCGCACGGACTGCGGCGGCCGGCCTGCCCGCCTATGAAATTTCCAACCACGCTCGGCTTGGCGCGGAGAGCCGTCACAACCTCACGTACTGGCGCTACGGCGACTATGCGGGCGTCGGCCCCGGCGCACACGGGCGGCGCAAGGGCATGGCGACGGTCCGCCACAGGAAACCGGAAAACTGGATGAACGCTGTCGCCCGGAACGGTCACGGCATCGTCACCGAAGACGGACTCTCCGATCATGACTGCGCCGTCGAGGCGCTGGTCATGGGGCTCCGGCTTCGCGAAGGCGTCGATATTGACCGGATTGCACTGCGCAGCGGTGTCGCCGATCCGGTTGATCGGGCAGCCGTTAAGCGCCTTTCCAGCCTCGGCCTGATGGACTTTGCACACCCTCGGCTGAGAGTTAC
>JAYVVA010000353.1:0-4371 GCA_043787435.1 Sphingomonadales bacterium
CTTGCAGCCGGAAGATAGACCTTCCCCGTTTTGGGGTCGACCATCCCAAGTCGGGCGCCCTTGGCTGTCATGACCGTGTCCACGATTCTGGCGATCTGACCGTTAACTGCAATCACCGTGAGCGTGCCGGCCGAGCCCGAGGGGATGAAGGCCAGTTTGCGAACGCCGTCATAAAAGGCGGCATCTGATCCAGCGCCAATCTTCAGGCTTTGAACGACAGCACCTGTATCAGCGGAAACAAACGCGGCGACACCATTGGCGCAAGCAGCTAGCAACAGATTGTTGGGAGCGAGATACGTGAGACCTGTTGGTTCTTCGCACCCGGCCATCTTGTAATGACCAATGACGGTGCGCGTCTTCATGTCGATGGCGACGATCTCGCCCTTGTCCTCGACGTTGACGAAAGCCTTACCTTTGCCGTCCGCGGCCGCGTACTCGAGCGTCCCGCCCACGGCGATAGACGCCGTAACAGCTCCGTTTTTGGGATCGACAATATCTACGTTGCCACTCTTGTGGCCCATGACCAAGACAAGCCCGGTTGTTGGCTCAAGAATGGCTGCGTCGGGGCCCGCGCTAACGCTGGTTTTGATTCGCGTTTTACCGGTTGATGCATTAAGAATGGTGATCGTGGAATCACCTCCGTTGGTGACCAGCAACTCTGTGCCGCCATTGATCGGTACAACCTGGTGAGACCGGTTCGTGAGAGCCAGAAGAAGCTTTGTTTTACCAGTATCAGCGTCGACTGACATGATCGAAGCACCACGGGTGATGTAGAGCTTTCGCGCAGTTTGATCGACGGAAACATAATCCCACCCGCCATCGCCACCAGCGGCGATCCGATCAACTATCTTCATTTTGGACGCGCCGGTATCAGCAACCGCCGGAGCAGCCACGGCTACCGCGGCCAAGGTCACTCCAGCTATAAATTGGGTTTTAAGATGCACCGGTCAAGCTCCTCTGGTGGCCAAAATTGGCGCTCTTTCGAGCTTACTGCCATTCCTATCGAAGCATGGCGAACACGCCAAGGCCATAATGGCTAACGACTTTCGACACTCGATTGCGGGTCCCAACGCTTCTTTGTGGGATGCCGACTTCACGACGCCCAGCGTGCCGCTGTGGTGCGGTTTGCCGCCTCGGCGAGCTTTGTGCCCTTCAAATTCTAGTCAAAATTAGGTGCTCGCTTCGGCGGGCAAACCGAGATCGCGTTATGACGCCTGGTTGGGGCACACCCTCTTTCGGGAACGAGCCGGGATGCGTGTCGCTGTGCTATGACCTGATCCTCACGAAACTCGTGACAGACTTTAGGGTCTTGGTGGTTGTACCGACGACGCATGGCTCCGGGACGCCGATTGGATCGCTCAAGGGTGGGGTTGGGCTTAACCAACATTCTCTATCTTTTCGATGGGAAATAATCGGGCCATGACGATGTTATGACATTCACCAATCAAACCGGATTTTCGCGGGGCACTCGACGCACGTGATCTGCGTCGATGGAGTTCACAAGAGATTTGCTGGCAGCAGCCATGCTGCGCTGTCCGGGGTTAATCTGGAAATCCGGCGAGGCGAGATATTCGGGATAATTGGCCGGTCAGGCGCGGGCAAGTCGACGCTCGTCCGCCTGCTCAACGCTCTGGAAAAGCCAAGCGAAGGCCGCGTGTGGCTTGACGGGATTGAGCTGGGCGGACTTAGCCCCGACGGGCTGCGAAGGCTGCGCCGCCGTGTTGGTACGATCTTTCAGAGCTTTGGCCTGCTGTCTTCGGCGACCGCGGCTCATAATATAGCTTTACCGCTGATAATGGCTGGGATGCGGCCCTCTGCAATCACTGCAAGAGTGGCGGACCTGCTTGGACTCGTCGGTCTCCAAGACCATGCTGAAAAGTATCCGGCCCAGTTGTCCGGCGGGCAGAAACAGCGCGTCGGCATCGCGCGGGCGCTCGCGACCGGCCCCGACGTCCTCCTGTGCGACGAGGCGACGAGCGCGCTGGATCCGGAAACCACGCGAGAAGTGCTGGCCTTGGTCGAGGCACTCAACCGCGATCTTGGCCTGACGATTGTACTCATCACTCACGAGATGGACGTCGTGCGTCAGATCTGTGATCGCGTCGCGGTGCTCCAGTCGGGGAAAATCGTTGAAAGTGGGG
Source organism: Sphingomonadales bacterium (assembly GCA_043787435.1). Classification (GTDB taxonomy): domain Bacteria; phylum Pseudomonadota; class Alphaproteobacteria; order Sphingomonadales; family Sphingomonadaceae; genus Sphingomonas_O. The sequence goes on from JAYVVA010000353.1 coordinate 2,142, forward strand.
CCGCCATTGATGTGGTGCTCGACCCGCAACATTGCGAAACGCGCGCATTGCTGGCCGATAGTGGGCGGGGCGAGGCTGGCAGGCATGGCTTCAACGGACAAAACTTCAACGGCCAAATTGTGCGCTTTACCGTCCATGGCGAAGCGGCTGTGGCGCCGGTCATCAGCTGCGTCGCGCGCGAGACTGGCGCCGATTTGACGATCCTTGACGGCCGCGTGGGCCGCTTGCGCGAAACCGCCTACGCCCAGCTTACGCTGGGCATCGCCGGTGGCGACGTCGCGGCTACGCTTGCACTTCTGGCGCAATACGGACGCGTGTCCACATGAGTGGATTCTTTGCCAATATCAGCTGGCTAGACATTGCGCTTGCGACTTTCGACACGTTGATCATGCTGTTTGGATCGCTCGCGTTGACGGTGCTCATTGGGCTACCTCTTGGTCTTGCGCTGTTTCTGACTGGATCAGGGCAGGTCTGGGCCAGTCGCGCGGTCCACGCTGTCCTGTCGGTCGGCGTCAACATCTTGCGCTCGTTGCCGTTTATAATCCTGTTGATAGTCCTGATCCCAGTAACAGTGACGCTGGTTGGTACCTCGCTCGGGGTTTTGGGAGCCATAGTTCCGCTCGTTGCAGGCGCGGCTCCTTTTTTTGGCCGGCTTGTGGAAACAGCGTTACGAGAAATCGACCGCAATACGATCGAGGCGGTTCTGGCGATGGGCGCAACGACGCGCGATCTGATCGTGCGTGCGCTGCTTCCTGAAGCGCTCCCGGGGATCATCGCTGCTGGGACGGTGACGGCCATTGCGCTTGTCTCGTATACAGCGATGGCGGGAGTTGTCGGTGCAGGTGGTCTTGGCGATCTTGCTATTCGGTACGGGTATCAACGGTTCCAGACCGACGTCATGATTGTCACCGTCGCGCTGTTGATTTTGCTCGTGCAGCTTGTCCAGATGCTGGGGGACCGCCTCGTCCGCCATTTCAGTCGTCGATAGGAGATTCAGCCATTTTCCACCGCAGCCTTGCCATCGTGGCCCTGCTTGCCCTCGCTGCGTGTGGCAGCAAGCATCAAACCGACGTCGACGCAGGCAGTCTGATCGTGGCTGCTACCGCCATTCCACATGCCGAGATTCTTGAACACATCAAGCCAGTGCTGGCCAAGGAAGGGATCGACCTGAAAATTCTTGTGCTCAACGACTTTGTGCAGCCCAATGTCCAGGTGGCTGAGGGTCGTGTATTGGTCAATTATTTCCAGACCAAACCTTATCTTGACGAATTCAACAAGCATCGCGCCGTCAAATTGGTCACGATTGCCGGTGTGCATGTGGAACCACTGGGTGGGTATTCGCGCAAATGGAAACGGCTCGCGGACCTCCCACAGGGTGCGGTCGTCGCCATTCCTAATGAGGGTAGCAACGGGGGTCGCGCACTCGCACTGCTCGCAAAGGCAGGCCTTGTAACGCTCAGGCGAGGCGCTGGTGTGCTTGCGAGCGCGCGCGACATTACCGCGAACCCCAAACAGCTTTTGATCCGAGAACTCGAAGCGGCGACGCTGCCGCGTGTGCTCGATCAGGTCGATCTTGCGCTGATCAATACCAATTATGCGCTGGTTGCCAAGCTCGATCCCTTGCGCGACGCGCTGGTGATCGAGGGGAAGGACAGCCCGTACGTGAATTATGTCGTGGGGCTCGAAAGCGCAAAGTCAGACCCACGCGTTGGAAAGCTGGTCGCGGCGCTGCGCAGCCCCGACGTAAAAGCGTTCATCGAACGCAAATACGGTGGGGCCGTAATTCCGGCGTTTTGATGACAGGCAGCGCTTGCCCTTACCGAATTATCCTTCAGAAGGCGTAAAATGGCTCAAGTCGATCTCGCTGTCTTTTATGAACACCCCGAATGGTTCCAACCATTCTTTGCTGCGCTCGACCATGCCGAGATATGCTATCGGAGGATTCCTGCCGTGGGGCATGCCTTCGATCCGTCAGACACGGCTCTGCCCGCCCCCCTGATCTTTAACCGGATCGCGATGTCGAGCTTTCTCCGTCAGGCCGAGCATCCCATTTTCTACGCCCAGTCGCTGTTCGCGCATTGGGAGGGACTGGGAGCCCGCGTTCTCAATGGCAGTGAGGTGCTTGCACTGGATGCGTCAAAGGCACGACAGCTAGCACTCATTCACCGTCTTGGCCTCGCCGCGCCAGCGACCCGCGTCGTCCATGCCCGCATGGACCTGATCGCGGCGG
>JAYVVA010000354.1:0-1739 GCA_043787435.1 Sphingomonadales bacterium
AGGTCAGCGATGATTCCGGCGAGCCGGACTGCGCCTTCGCCTGGCAGGTCGAGCTTCGTATCGAGATAAAGTCGCCTGTCGATTTCGATTTGCAGCCCGTGGATCCCTATTTTTGGTCGCGTGTGCCGCTCAAGAATATGCCCACCGGCATAAGGCTGATTATAGCTGACGCGCAGCCCGTGTCCCGAAAGCAGCTTGCTTGCACCTGTGACAAGCACCGGGTCGGCGGCACGTCCGTAAAGATCGCCGATGACGACATCGGCGGGTTGTTCTCCCAACAGTGACGGCATCGAATGCACGTCCAGCAAGATGGCAAGGTCGTGGCGCGCGTACGCGGCATCCAGAGCATCGCCGAGCGCTCGGTGAAACGGTCGATGATAGGTGGCAATCCGCGCGGTAAGGTCGCTTGCGGACAAACGGTCCTTCCACAACCGTCCGATGGAGCCGAGCCGGTCGGGTACCAGGCCGAGACCACTACGCGCGCGTACCGACGGGCGGGCGGCCAAGGTGCTCCGCCCGCTCAAGATGGCCGCCTCGAAATCGGTCTCTGCGCGGTTGAGATCGATAATCAGGCGTGGAGTTCGCGCAACGAGGGTCGTATACCCCCGTGCAATCGCCTGACCGACCAATGTGTCGGCATAACGATCCTCAAGCGACCTCGTTTTTGCGATCGGCACATTGAGGGCGTCCGCGGCCCAGTCGGGGTACTCCCGACCAGCGTGCGGCACAGACAGGCACACCAAATGTTGCCCCTTGGTGGTCGGGCTGGCGTTGTGGCGATCGAAAGTTTGGCTCACGCTCCATGCCTACCGCGTCATTTGGTTGGACGCACTGGAAAATCTTAACTTGGACGCGCATAAACGCGTGTGCATCGGCGGTTGGCGTCGAGAGGACACCGGGGCGAGCGATGATTCGGATATTGTTGGCCGAAGATGACGAAGCGATGCGGGTCTATCTGGCGCGTGCGCTCGAAAGGTCGGGCTATGCCGTCGAGTCGGTCGACAGGGGGACGGCTGCCCTTGCAAAGGTTGTGGCGGGCGAGTCATTCGACCTGCTGCTGACCGACATTGTCATGCCGGAAATGGACGGGATCGAATTGGCTCAGAAAGTTTCCGTTTTGGTGCCCGACATGCGCGTTATGTTCATTACAGGTTTTTCGGCAGTGACCTTGCGGGCAGGTCAGACGTTGCCCCAGGCTAAAGTCCTGTCCAAGCCGTTCCACCTTCGCGACCTCGTCCTCGAGATCGACCGCATGTTTGCGGGTGTGAACGCCGACTCACTTTAGAAGGTCTCGCTTTAGGCGGTTGCGTCCGTGCAGCGACGCCGCTAGTGGACGCCGCCTAAACCCCCCGTGTGGGCGTGTAGCTCAGTGGTAGAGCACTGTGTTGACATCGCAGGGGTCGCAAGTTCAATCCTTGCCACGCCCACCATCGGTTTTCAGACACTTTTTCAGTTTCGGTTGCTGGTCGTATTGTTGGGATTTGCGGTAAGATCGCAGTAAATGCTCGGCGTGAGTGCTTCGACGCGGCTTTTGATTGTCTCGGTCGCAGCGAGCGCCAAACCGATATGCGCGGGGTCGGGAAGGGCGTAAACATCGCTCGTCGATGCCTTGCGGTGCCCAAGGGCTTTGTTGCATCATGCCTTGAGAGGATGAGCGCGCTTTTACTTAAAGCTATTATGCGATTCGGATGCTGACCGGGGTTCCTATTTCCGAGAAGCGATTGAGGATTGCAGCACGG
>JAYVVA010000355.1:0-1646 GCA_043787435.1 Sphingomonadales bacterium
GCGGAGCTGCTCTGGCCGCTGGGCTTTACCGTGCTTGGGTTCAGCTTCTTATTTGGCGCCATTGTGCTCATGCGCATGCGCGCAATCCTTGCGGGAGCAAAGGTCGAAGCTCGCATGGCGAGGCTCGCCGCCGCATGAACCCCTGGCCGTTCGTGATTGCCGCCTACGTCGTGACGCTGGGTGGCGCCTCGACAATCGCAGCTTGGGCCTGGCTGTCGATGCGGCGCGCCGAACGCGCTGCTGAAAAGCTTCGCGACCGATGAAACCCAAACAGCAACGCCTGATCCTTGGCATCGTCGCGCTCGTGGCGATCGGGGGTTCGGGATTTCTCGCCATGTCAGCGATCGGCGACAAGGCCAGCTTTTTTTACTCGCCTGCCGATATTGCACGGCAAGGCGTGTTGCCGAGCCAGGCGATCCGCCTCGGCGGTATGGTGACCAAGGGAAGTATCAAGAAGGCCGCGGACGGCGTGACGATCAACTTTCTCGTGCATGACGGTCCAGCAACCGTGTCCGTACGGTTCCGCGGGATCCCGCCTGACTTGTTCAAGGAAAATTCAGGCGTTGTTGCGGAGGGAAGCTTCATTGGGACGACTTTCGTCGCCACGAACCTTCTCGCCAAGCATGACGAACGCTACATGCCGCCGCAGATGGACGGCAAACAACACAAGACGACGACACTCGCGCAACAATGATTGCCGAAGCTGGTCTCGCAGCCCTGTGGCTGGCAGCGGCACTCGCGTTGCTGCAATTCTTGCTGGCCTGTCTCGGTCTGAACGATATTCGCGCCGACTTTCGGTATAGCGTTCGCGTCGTCGCCGTGATCCAGGGAGTGTTCGTGGCACTTGCATTTGTGCTGCTGGTGACCTGTTTTCTGCGCTCGGACATGTCGGTCGCACTTGTCGTTGCGAACAGTCATTCGCTGAAACCCTGGCTTTACAAGTTATCCGGGACGTGGGGCAACCACGAGGGTTCGATGCTGCTTTGGGTCACGATTCTGGGCCTGGCAGGCGGCGCAGTAGCGATCCTTGAACGTCGTGTTGCTGAAAGGACTCTTACCGCCACGCTCGGCGCTCAAGCACTGATCTCTTTTGGGTTTTACGCCTTTTTGCTGTTTGCCTCGAACCCTTTCGCGCGAGCGTTTCCGGCGCCAGATGATGGCCAGGGTCTGAACCCGTTGCTGCAAGACCCCGGCTTAGCCTTTCACCCGCCGACGCTTTACATCGGCTATGTTGGCATGTCGGTTGCGTTCAGTTTTGCTGTTGGCGCGCTCGTTACACGCGATGTCGGACGAGATTTCGCTCGTGCAATGCGCCCGTGGGTGCTGGGGGCCTGGGTATTCCTGACGCTCGGAATCACGGCGGGCAGCTATTGGGCGTATTATGAGCTGGGCTGGGGAGGCTGGTGGTTCTGGGATCCAGTTGAAAATGCCTCGTTGATGCCTTGGCTCGCCGCAACGGCGCTGCTGCATTCTGTCAGTGTGCTCGCAACCCGAGACGGGCTTCGTGCCTGGACGATCATGCTTGCGGTGGTCGCCTTCTCCATGTCGATGATTGGCACTTTTCTAGTGCGCTCGGGCATATTGACCAGCGTGCATGCATTCGCGGTCGACCCGCAACGCGGGAGTTTTATCCTTGCGCTGCTCGC
>JAYVVA010000356.1:0-2168 GCA_043787435.1 Sphingomonadales bacterium
GTCGCAGAATTTGCTCCCAGCGTTACAGTCTTTGTCGACGATCTCGCTCAGCACCACGCATCGGTCGCAAAACATGCGCCGGACGTTTTCCGCCTCCACATGATTGCCGAACCGCTGATTGCACGAATTACGGCTCCAGCGCCAAATGCTCATGCCCGAATCGACGACTGGAACACAGCGCTGTCGTGGATTGAGGCGCGCTTTGCCAGCGTGCCAATTTAACATGTCGCTCATTCCTAACTTGACCCGCGCACCGCGTCACGCTTTGTCGTGGGAATGAAAACTGTGGAAGAAGCCCTTGCGGCCCTCAAGCTCAAGCTGCCGAAGGCGGCTGCCCCCGTTGCCGACTATGTGCCTGCGGTCGAGGTCGGCGGCATGTTATTCTTGTCGGGGCAGCTGCCCTTCAAGGACGGTGAAGTCATGCGAGGACGGCTTGGCGAGGACACCGATATTGCGATCGGGAAATTGGCGGCTGAGGCTTGCGGCCTGATGATCGTGGCACAGCTCAAAGCAGCGCTTGGCGATCTTGGCCGTGTCGAGCGGATTGTGCGGCTGGGCGTCTTTGTTGCAAGCGACTCGCGCTTCACAGACCAGCCCAAGGTTGCCGACGGCGCATCATCGCTGATGGTCGCCCTGTTCGGCGATCGTGGAAGGCATGCGCGCAGCGCCGTTGGCGTTCCGGTGCTGCCTCTGGGCGCGATGGTTGAAATCGACGCCGTCGTTGCAATCCTCCCCGCTTGACCCCTTTTGCTGTGGCAGGGTGGCCGCCACTCGCCTAATATACTCGCGATGAGCGACAGCGATCCCCCGCATAGCGCGATTTTGCGCGTCGGTGATGGTGTCGCCGATATCGACGCCACGTCATGGGACAGCTGTGCCGGATCCGATAATCCGTTCGTCAGTCACGCGTTTTTGTCGGCGCTCGAAGACTCGGGCAGCGTTGGGCGCGGAACGGGTTGGCAGCCTCTGCCGATCCTGCTCGATGCAGCAGATGGGGTGCTGGCAGGGGCCGCGCCTGCCTATGCGAAAAGCCACAGCCAAGGTGAATATGTCTTCGACCACAGCTGGGCTGAGGCCTGGGAGCATGCAGGTGGGCGTTATTACCCAAAGCTGGTCATCGCTTCCCCCTTCTCGCCAGTGCCAGGTCCGCGTCTGCTCGCGCATGATCCACAAAGTGCCCGCGCGCTGATTGCAGGCGCCGAGGCGCTGGTTGACCGCCATGGCATGTCAGCGGCACACGCCAATTTCGTCAGTGAGGTCCAGCTCGACATCTTTCGTGATGCGGGTTGGCTGGTTCGTGAGGGAACCCAATTCCATTGGGTGAACAACGGGTATGAAACGTTCGAAGATTTCCTTGGCATGCTGGCATCGCGTAAGCGCAAAGCGATCCGACGGGAACGCGCAGGCGCAGTCGAGGGGCTGAAGATCGTGCATATCTCAGGCAGCGACCTCACGGAGGCGCACTGGGACGCATTCTGGACTTTTTATCAGGACACTGGCGCGCGCAAATGGGGTCGCCCCTATCTGACGCGCGCGTTCTTTACGCTCCTCGGTGAACGCATGGGGGACAGGGTGCTGCTGATGTTTGCTTTGCGCGACGGCGTGCCGATTGCAGGCGCACTCAACCTCATCGGCGGCGACACTCTTTACGGGCGCTACTGGGGCTGTACTGAAGAAGTGCCATTCCTTCACTTCGAGCTTTGCTATTATCAGGCAATTGAGGTCGCCATCGCGCGGGGGCTCGCTCGAGTCGAAGCGGGAGCGCAGGGCGAACACAAACTCGCGCGCGGCTATGGACCTGCGGCGACCTGGTCCGCGCATTACATTCCCAACGCCGGGTTTCGCTCGGCCATCGCCGATTTCCTGGTGCGCGAACGCCGCGCGGTCGAACAGAATATGGCGTTTCTTGGTACGATGACGCCGTTCAAAAAGGGAAGTTAAGCCGCTCGCCGTGCGGTCGCGCCCAGCCAAGCGCGCGCCTGGCGCTGGGCCTCGGCGATTTCACGAGCATTCATATCCCAGGAGATTTCGGAACGGCATTCATGGCCGCGCTCGTTGCCATTGAGTGCAGCAAGATTGAACCATTTATGCGCCTGGATAAGGTCGACATCGATCCCGCCCGAGCCGCTAGAATAGGCTATCCCCAGATCGTAACATGCATTCCCATC
>JAYVVA010000357.1:0-2414 GCA_043787435.1 Sphingomonadales bacterium
GGCGCTCCGTCAACGTCTCGAGACTTTGCTGCCCGCCGCGCTCGGACCGCTGGCAACGGCCCTCGAACAAGCTCGCGCCGTCATCCGGCAGCGCTGGACGAACTCAGTCGACAGACGTCATGCGCTCGATCGCGGTTTTGCCGCCGGCGGACTGCTCGATCCACTAAGCGACTGTCATGACGTCGCGGGGTGGCTCACGGGAGAAACGGATTTACCCGGACGGCTCGTGGTCGTTGTACTGTCCTCGACCGATCCCGACGACCTGACCTTGCGTCAGGCACGCCTGCTGGGCGAGGCCGATATGGTCTGCCATGATCCTGCGGTGCCGACAGCACTTCTCGACCGATCCCGGGCCGATGCCGTCCGCATCGCTGGACCTGTTCCGGAGACGACGCTCCCCGGCCTGACTATCGATTTGAGGTTGGCATGACGTGGCACCATGTTGTTCTTGTTGATACGCCTTCCGATCCGGCGTGGGCGCGGAGACACCTCAAGATCGGCAGGAAAACAGCCGCCCTGTCAGAAGGCAATTTGGCGATGCTGTTCGTAACTCAAACGATGCCGGGTCGTGCAGAGTCCTGGCGCTGCAGCGCGACGGGGTCGAGTTCGCGCTGACGTTGCCAGCGCCAAGCGTGTCGGCCATGCTCGGCTCAAACCGAGGAGAGACGTCGATGATCACCGTCCATCATTTGAACGATTCGCGTTCGCAGCGAATTCTGTGGCTGCTTGAAGAACTCGAGTGTCCCTACGAGATTCAATTCTACGAGCGCGACCCGGTCACCCGGTTTGCGCCGCCCGAGCTGAAGGCGGTCCACCCCCTCGGCAAGTCACCGGTGCTGACCGACGGCGGCGCGACGATCATCGAGTCAGGCGCGATCATTGAGCATATCCTGCGGGAGCATGGCGACGGCCGACTGATCCCGGCGATTAACGGCCCCGACTATGACGCCTATGTCCAGTGGCTGCACTACGCGGAGGGGTCGGCAATGCTGCCCTTGATTCTGAAAATGTATGTCGGGCGTCTCGGCGAGGCAGGGGCCCCGCTCCAGCCGCGCATCGACAGCGAGGTTGCCAATCATCTCGGCTATGTCGAAGCATCGCTCGCTGGGCGGGAATGGCTGGTGGCCAATATGCTGACAGGAGCGGACATTCAGATGAGCTTTGTCGGTGAAATAATCGGCGCGTTCGGGCTCAGCGCCCAGTATCCAAACATCGATGCGTGGGTAGAACGCTTTCAGGCCCGCCCGGCCTACAAACGCGCGCTCAAGCGTGGCGGGACGTACAGCTACGCCTAGGCGAGCAGCTCAATGTCCCAGTAGAGCCAGTCGCGCCACGTGTCATGGAGATAGTTGGGGGGAAAGCTCTTGCCATGGTCCTGCAAATGCCAGCTGGTCGGCCGAATTGGTGCAACATGAAGCGGCATGTGCGCCTGCTTCGGCGTACGCCCGCCCTTCTTGAGATTGCACGGTGCGCAGGCGGTTGCGACGTTTTCCCATGTCGTTCGCCCCCCCTGGGCCCGCGGTATGACGTGATCGAAGGTCAGGTCCTTGCCGATTCCACAATATTGGCACTGGAAACGGTCGCGCAGGAACAGGTTGAACCGGGTGAATGCTGGATATTCGGACGGGCGTACATATTGTTTGAGCGCAATGACCGAAGGTAACTTCATCGCGAAACTGGCTGACCGGACTTCGCGTTCGTAATGGTTAACGATGTCAACTCGATCGAGGAACACCGCCTTGATTGCTGTTTGCCATGGCCATACGCTCAAGGGGTAATAGCTGAGCGGCGTATAGTCGGCGTTCAGCACCAGTGCGGGGCAACCGTCGAGATGGCGCGTTTCAGGATCTCGACCGAGTTCACGGGCAGCTTCGTTCTGACGAAGTACTTCGGGATGAAACATCGGCGGGTGCGCGCTCCATTAGCTCCGGTGCCGCGTCTCTCACCCGCAACGATGACGCAGACATGACAGCACGAGCCGCGACTCGCGGTCAAGCGCCGATTCGTGGTTGAGCCGGGTCAAGCAATTATTATGCGATTCGCGCCGTCCCCGACGGGGCCGTTGCACCTGGGACATGCGTTCTCCGCAGTGCTTTCGCACGATCTTGCACGATCGGGTGCCGGCCGGTTCGTGTTACGGATCGAGGACATCGATTCAACGCGCTGTCAGCCCCGATTTGCGCATGCGATTGTCGACGATTTGCGCTGGCTGGGGATCGACTGGGATATGCTCGATATCCAGACTCATCACGCCCCGCAGCACGCCGCGCTGCTCGAAAAACTGCGCCGCCTAGGCCTGGTTTATCCCTGCATCTGCACGCGTTCCGAAATCGCAGCGAGCGCGAGCGCGCCCCACAGCACCGCAGGGTCTGTCTATCCGGGGACATGTCGGGGACGTCCGTTAACGGCGCGAC
>JAYVVA010000358.1:0-6579 GCA_043787435.1 Sphingomonadales bacterium
CGATCGACCGGTCTGGTTTTCAATGCTTCCTCGCCGAGACGCATCTGTTCGTTTTCCGACGCGGCGAAGCGGTAGGTTTTGAGGTTGGCAAGGCTCCAATAGGCATCGCCGAAATCAGGGCGGGCTGCGGCGGCTTCGCGATAAGCCGCAATCGCGTCGGGGAGCTTGCCAACTGTCTTCAATGCATGGCCAAGCCACAGATGGATCTCGCTTGCGCCGGGCACGAGCTTAAGCATATTTCGATACATGGTTATCGCCGTCGCGTGATCTCCAAGCCCTACGGCTGCGGTTGCACGTAATGCTCGATATTCAACATTGTCCGGATCAGTGACGAGAAGTCGATCAACTTCGTCACGCGCAGAAGCGTATTTATGGCGCCGAAGCAGGCAGTCAGCATATTCATACCGCGCTCGACGGTGCTCAGGCGCGAGCTCGAGCATTGCCGCGAACAACACTTCTGCGTCGTCGAGCACATCACGTGCAACACCGATTTTTGCCAGAAGTCGCATTGCTTCGGGATGATCGCCATGCTGCAGGAGGAAGTCGCGTATCACAGTTTCAGCGGCCGCAAGCTCCCCATCGGCGAACAGTCCAGTAGCCGCGACTATTTCCCGAGGGAGCGCGTTTAGAGCTTCGACATGCGTCGCGGCGTTCGCCGTGTTTTCGAGGTCGCCGGCCATGCGGTAAAGGCCGTGCAGAATGCGCCAGCTCATGGGCAGCCCCGGGTTGATGTTGACCGCGCGAAGTAACGACTCGATAGCTCGGGGCGCATCCTTGCGTGCCACGTGACACAGCCCGCGTTCTTCATGCAGCAGACTGTAGCCGGGGTGATGCAGATCGAGCCGAGCGAGCGTAACGAGCGCATCATCGATTCGCCCGAGGTGACGCAGACTGTGCGCTGCAATAATCAACACATCGCGATTTTCCGAAAAGCGATCGGCGAGTTTTAGCGCTGGCCCTATCGCCTCATCGTGCCGCTCCGCGCCCTGCAGAGCGCGCAACCGTGTCAGCTCGCGTTCGACGGACGACTGCTCCGCTGATGACCTTTTCGGATTCGTCATGATGGCACGATCGATAGAGGACTGGGCTTGTCCTCTATCGTCGCAATTGCCGGGTCGCCAGCCGTCAGAACGTCATGCCAACCTTGAGGCCATACACCCGGGGGCGCACTGGCGCTTCGGCGCGGATGAATTGTCCTGACGACGTGAAGGTGCTCGAGTTAACATTAGTCAGATTGGTGCCGAATATTTCCGCATGCCAGCGATCATGGCTGACACCAATCGACGCGTCTACCGTCGCATAGCTCGGAATGCGATATCGCAAGATCGTTGTGCGAGGGATAAGGACGCCATCGCCCGAGGGAGCCCCCGCAAGCACATTGTATTGAAACCCGGTGTAACTGACCCCGACCTGGACGAACGGTTTGTACTCAGCCATTTCCCAGTCGTACCGAACGCGCCCACTACCGTGAAAATAGGGCGACAAGGCAAGCGACCCGCCGAGAGCACCGAACGGATTTCCGAACGGGACGGCGCCCTGGCCGTTGACGAAGACAGTGGTAATTGGCTTGCCGAACGTCGCACTCACAGGAATATTGCTAATGAAACCGGTCGGTGATGTCGTTTGCGCGCTTTCGTTGTACGCGCCCGAACCCTCGATCATGAGCCCGCGGACGGGGCGGGCGACGAACTGAACTTCGACGCCTTTGACCCGGAAATCGGGCCCGTTGACGTTGAACGCTGAGTTGCCCAGGATCGGCGGGTAGAACAAGCCGAGCTGAACATTCTTCCAATCCTGGATATAGGCCGAGACGTTCAGCTGCAGTTTTCGATCAAAAAGCTGCGTCTTGATCCCAGCTTCAAAGCTGTTCAACGTGTCTGGGCCGAAGCTGATTTCGCGCTGGTATTGCGGCGGACCCTTGGTCACCACGCCATTGACGGTCACAGGCAGCGGCGCAACCTGTTGGGTCGTACGATTGAAGCCACCAGGACGATAACCTTGTGAGAAAGTGAAATAGGTAATCGTGCGCGGGTTGACGTGCCAGGTGACGTTCGCCCGACTCCTGAAGCCTGAATCGACCCGATTTTGGTTGATCGCTGTCTGTGACGCGGCACTGGGGCATAGCCCGTTGGCGATGTTAGAACACCCGCCAGTCGTAAAGTACAATGTGCCCTGTTCGAACCCGCTATAACGGAAATAGCGTGTCCCCCCGGTAACCGTCAAAACTTTGGGGATAATATCGAAATCGACTGAGCCGAAAACAGCGAACTGTTTGTATCCACGAACGACGTCTTCACCAAAGGCAGTCGCATCGCTCCGCGTCGTCGGGTCGTTCGGCGCCAGATTTGGCAACGGGCCGACGTTTGCGATGCAAACCGGGCCGCCGGCTAACGACGCAGCCAGCCGCACCGGATCGCAAGACGGGATCGATTTATAGTTGAAGTTCTGGTCGTCGTAGATTTTGAAATCTTCGATGAAAACTCCCCCGATCGCACGCAAGCGCCACGTATCGGGCGTGCTGATGCGGAATTCGTTCGTGATCTCTTTGTTGCGTACCGTATCTTGCCAATAGCCGAGCGCCGAATAGCAGGTTGTTGGCTGGCCGGGATTGCCGAAGCCGCCATTTGCCGCAACGGTGGCGCCAGCACATTCATAGTAGGTGCCTCCACCCGTCCGCGAATAATTGCTGTAATCCTGCTGTTGGAAAATGCGTCGGTCGAGGTAGGCACCGGTGTAGATAACACTCAACGGCCCGACTTTGCCGTTAATCGTCAAGGCTGTGTTGCTATACTTGTCTTTGTCGGATGTCGGGTTGAAGAACGTCGTCTGCAGCTTTTTGAGCGTCTGGAAATCCGAACCAATCGGGAACTGGAAATTGACGCCTTGCGAGTTGAGCTCCTGCAAGCTCTCAGAGAGCAGAATATCCCAGTCGTCATTGATTTTTAGGGCCGCCGAAAGCCGTGCACCAGTATAGGTTGTTGGGTTACTGTCTTTACCCGCGACCGTGATGTTGTTCTGAATCGGCGCGTCCGGGGCGCATGCGTTTGTGCCCGATGCAGGCAAACCGTTCGGACAGATGTTTTGCGCGTTTGGGCGAATGCCGAAATAAAAGTTGGCAGGATCGGAGTTCGACCGGGTGAAATTGCTTTGAACGTTTTCGATGTAGCCGCCGCGCCGGTCGTTATAGACGGTGAAGCGAACGGCGAAACGATCCTGGACAACCGGAACGTTCAGTGTCGCAGAAACCGAATTATTTGCTGCTCCTCCGGTCGTGAAGCCGTAGCTTGCGTCCGCACTGCCCTCAAAACGCGTGAGGTTCGGCTTGTTCGTGATATAACGAACCGCGCCGGCTTCAGCACCGCCCCCGAAAAGCGTGCCCTGCGGACCCTCGAGTACTTCGATGCGTGCGAGATCTGCCGGGTAGATGTCGACGTTGCGTCCGGGAAACTGCAGGGCTTGATCATCCAGATAGATCGCGACGTTGGGAAACGTGCCGATTGTCGCGCTCGACTGATTGCCCGCGAACCCGGCAGCGAGACCTCGGATGAAGACCGCACCTTGGCCGGGACCATTCGTGCTCAATGTAAGATTGGGGACGTATTTTGCGAAATCGTCGAGGTTGCGGACGTTGAGCTTGTCGAGCGTTTCGCCCGTGAAAGCCTGGATCGTCGACGGAACATCTTGCAGCTTTTCCGAGCGCCGCTGTGCAGTCACGACGATGTCATTTGCAACAGCAGGTTGCGTGTCGTCGGCAGGGGCCATTGTCGTCGATTCGGCGGCGCTGTTAGCTGCCAGTGCGCCGCTTTGTCCGCACGCGATGGCAACGGACGCGCACGATATTAGATATCGGATTTTCACAAAGTTTTCCCCGGCGTTAAGCATTGCTCACCAAACATGAGCGACCCAGGTCGTGCTTTTGCACAGCGCATGCGCACCCGAGCTCCCATGCTTGCGTCTTTAGAAAACCAACATGACATTTGAGTGACGGCGTCGATTTATCGTGGATGGCCGTGTGATGCGATCAGCGCTGAACACTAAAGACGGTGCTGTCGGTCCTGTGCGCACCTGTTTCCGTTTGGCCTAGCTGATTCTTTAGTTGAATAGTCAGGCGGCGGGCGCCCTTCACTCGGCCAAGACGACCGACGAGATGGCGTTTAGCTGAGAAGTAGCTGGCGATATTGGCATGGACCGCGGCGACTTCTGTAACGTCTTCATTCGCCGGAACATGTGCATCCCCCGCTCCTTTCGTCGAAACGGCAAGTGGCGGTTCTCGACCAGGTTATTGATGTGACGGCCGATGTCCTGCTTGTCGGAGTCCCCTCTGTCTTTCACGGCCGCGCCATCGGACTTCAGCCCGTCGGTGACTGCGGGAATCCTTCGACTGGTCGGGTCGCTGCAGACGTTGCCCCTGCAGAGCTCCGCAATACCTTTCCAGCCAGCAGACTATTTTGGGGACGTGAAGTTTTTTTGCAACAACTCGGGCGAGTATGGGCTGTCACTCTTGATTTTTGCGGTTACGAATGCGTTAGGCGTCGGCGCCGCGAGGCAACCTGAACTGGTCTGACCCCATGCCGGGGCAACCGCGCGGCGGACAGGGAGTCTGTAGGTCTCGCGCGGGGACTTCGCCACGATTCACCAGCAGGTCCGCCGTCACGCCAACAACCGGGTGGGAAACTCGCACCCGCCGTTTCGACGACGAGAGTAGGCGATGCTCCCGTTCCGACGAATGAAGACGTTACAGAAGTCGCCTCGGACCACGCCAAAGTCCACAACCATTTTTATTTCGAACGCAATCTCGTCGATCGCCAAACAGTCAAAAAGCGCCGCTCTGCCGCCGTGGCCGAGTAGCGTCAGATCGCGAGCTAAACAGCAAATATCAAAGACTGATCTCCATCGTGGAGAGACGAGTTCGCATCCGACTCACAGCACTTCCTGCACCGCTACGATCGGGGCTCCATCCTCATCACCAGCCAAATCCCGGTGGACCGCTGGTTTGAAGTTATCGGAAACTCAACGCTCGCCGATGGCATTCTAAGCCGCGGCGATCTGAACGGCGAGAGCCTCCAAAAAAAACGCGCTCAGCTCCTTGGCGCTTGACCCCAACGACAAATCAGGAAATCAGTCACCAAGACCCGCATCGGCCACCCCAAATGGCCGGCGTCAAATCGGTCCGGTGGCCCGCTTCGTCGGAATACGCAGACCTAACAATAACGAGCTTAGTACCCGCCGCGTCAGCCGTGTTGCCCGGCCGAATTGGCGCCGTCCTAGCAAACGTCTGCGGGACTTGGTCGCGCGGCGGTCGAACACGATCCCGGTTGCGATAGCCGCCAAAGCTCCAAGCGGCGTCATTTCGGGTTTCAACAGCCAGACCCTCATTTAAGTGAGATATGCATGGACAATATCGATCAACTCGTCAGCTGCCTGCGAATGCGGATCGTTTCGTGGCTTGCTTGGATCGATAACGTGCTCACGAATGTGATCCTCGATCACTTCGGCAATGAAGCCGTCCAGCGCGCCGCGGCAAGACGTCGCCTGCTGCAGCACCCGAACACATTCAACCTCGGCTTCCACCGCGCGCTCAATGGCATCAATCTGGCCGCGCAGCCGTTTAAGCCTGTTGAGAAGTTTTGTTTTTTCTTTAGCCAAATGGCCCATGATTTTCCCTATTGACGTATAGCGCCCTACCCTATATCTGACTCGCCAATGCAGTGCTACGTTTTATTTTGCGGCTGCAAGCGATGGGGTTGGAACGGCGGCGCGGTGCCGACGGTCCATAACCAGGCAGGAGGTATATGAACCCGAAATCTACCGATCCGACCAGCGAGGGCGATAGTAGGCGCACAGCGTCTTCATTAACCGCTTCGCGTGGTCGACCGATTGCTCGGGATGCCCTGATTGCCGAAGGCCCAGCCACGAGCTGACGCCGCCCGACAGTCAAGCCTCCCGGGTGTGAGCACCATGCTCGACAAATAGGAGGCTTTTATGACCGTCACTCCCTGTATTCGTTCCCTTCAGTCTGATACCTCATTGGGCGACAACATTCGTTCGTCTTGCGATGCGTCGGATCACTGCTTCCGCCTCACGTAACCGTCCTGACGCTCTCCGTCATGACCCTCACCCTGTTATTGTGAACCGGCCCCTCCGGGGGCGGACTAAAGCGGACCTCCCTATGAAAATTGTTATCGTCGGCGGCTGCCCGAAGGTCAGCTCGCTCGTTATTTGCACACTTGCAGAACTTCACACGCGCCGCCCCAGCACTCGCATCATGTATGGTTATAGTGAAGAATGGGTGCTCGTCGTCGAAGGGTGGGCATGGCAGAGCCGCTTCCCCACGCGCTGCTACCCGGCCAATTGGAACGCGTATAGGCGGCATGCTCTCGAGTTCCGCGACAAAGCTATACTGAATGAGGGACGTCCAGACTTGCTGCTTGCAATGGGTTCGGGAACCCGGGTTACTCGAATGAAGCTGCAATCGAAATTTACGCGCATTCCAGTCGTGGTCCCTTACTTCGATTTGGTGACGGGGGGGTTCAAGAAAGACACCGAAACCATTTCGAAAAGAAGAGCGAAGCGGCAGCC
>JAYVVA010000359.1:0-2208 GCA_043787435.1 Sphingomonadales bacterium
GGCGCGGCCAACAATCGAGAACCAATGCCAGAAGTTATCATTCCGGGTCCCGAGGGCCGTCTTGAAGGACGCTTCGCACCGGGCCCTCGCCCTCGTGCGCCGGTCGCCATGATCCTGCATCCCCATCCGCAATCGGGTGGCACCATGAACAACCGGATCGTGCAGGCACTGTACCAGACCTTCGTGCGGCGCGGATTCGCGACACTGCGCTTCAACTTCCGCGGCGTCGGCAAATCGCAGGGCACGTTCGACAATGGCGTCGGCGAGCTGTCAGATGCCGCATCAGCGCTCGATTGGGTGCAGCAAGTGCACCCCGAGGCACAGACGACGTGGATTGCCGGGTTCAGCTTTGGGGCATGGATCGGCATGCAGCTGCTGATGCGTCGCCCCGAGATCAAGGGCTTTATCTCGATCGCGCCGCCGGCAAACATGTATGATTTTACTTTTCTTGCGCCCTGCCCCTCTTCGGGAATCATCATTCAGGGTACCGCGGATGAAGTCGTCACGCCCAACGCCGTTCAGAAATTGGTCGATAAGCTACGTACGCAAAAACATATCACGATCCATCATGACGAAATTCGCGGCGCTAACCATTTCTTTGAGAAGGAAGGAGTCGAACTGATGAACTCGGTGGACAATTATCTCGATATGCGGCTCGCGCCGAATTCACCCATCCGATAGGCAAGCGCGCGATGGCGGGGCCCCTCGACAGCGACGATCCGGCAACACGCGGCATGTTGCTCGACATGTTCACCGACATTTCAATCCTCGAACATCTTGTGCGCGAACGCTTCGACCCTGTTGCCAGCGAGCTGAACGCACAGCAATTCGGCGTCATCAATTATCTGGTGCGTCAAAAGAAGAGCAGCGAAACCCTTGCGACGCTGGCTTGGTGCTTCCAGGTCGAGATTGCGACGATGGCGGCAACCGTCGACGCGCTCGTAAATCTGAAATATGTCAGGGCTGATTGGGTCGACGGTGATCGCTGCGTGTTCGTGACTGCGGCGGGCGCGACCCGCCACGAAGATTTTCTTGTCAAAGTTGCCCCGGACGTCGCCGATTTGCTCTCCGAATTCGATCCTCAGGAGCTTCGCACCACAGCCAAGACGCTCAAGGAGCTGCGCCGGACATTCGACAATCTTCCAGATCGCTAAAGCGTCAGGATCAAGACGTTGATCAGAAATACGGCTGCTGCCACCATCATCAGGATAGCCCGCTTTCGGTCAGCGCCTGCGCGCCAGAGGTAAATGGAACCGGCAGCCAGTGCGAGCGCGGCCAACATCAACAAACCCGGTGCCAGACTATTCACCGCCCGCGCCCCAGGATCGCCGCAAACTGCAACGGATCGATATTGCCGCCCGAAAGCGTGATCAAAGTCCGCTCACCTAGAGCGACTTTATCCGATAGCACAGCGGCCAGCGCAACGGCACCGCCCGGTTCGATAACAAGTCGAAAACGAGCGTAGGCAAACCGGATCGCGTCTTCGATTTCGGTTTCCGAAACGGCAACGCCTGTCGCGTCGCGCGCTCTGAGGATGTCGAACGTCAACCGCGCAACCCGCTTTGTCATCAAAGCGTCGCATGCAGTCGGCGGCGGGCTCGGATCGACCGGCACAATCCTCCCGCGCGCGAGCGAAGCCGCCATGTCATCCCAGCCTTCAGGCTCGACAACCCGGATTTGCGCGTCTGGACAGGCCAGTGCCAATCCCGATGCCAACCCCCCTCCGCCGCAACACGCAACAATTGCATCGGGGGGGCCATAGCCCAGTACTGCCATTTGCGCAGTCGCCTCGATTCCTGCGCTGCCTTGACCCTCAACGACCCACGGATCATCGAAGCTCGGAACCAATGTTGCGCCGCGTGCCGAAGCCAGTGCGGCAGCGATATCTTCACGGCTCTCGGTGATACGGTCGAAAAAGACGATTTCCGCCCCCAGCATGCGCGTTCCGGCCAGCTTAGCGGCAGGTGCATCTGAGGGCATCACGATCGTTGCGCTGATCCCCAGTCGTTTAGCTGCCCACGCAATGCCCAGCGCATGATTGCCGGAGGAAAATGCGACAACACCCCGAAGCTGCTCGTCCCTAGAAAGCGACACGAGGCGCCACCACGCACCGCGCAGCTTGAAAGCTCCCGTCGGTTGGAGCGACTCAGCTTTCACGAACACCTGTGCACTGGCGTGTTCGAAGGTTAACAGCGGCGTCGGTAGCAC
>JAYVVA010000360.1:0-2094 GCA_043787435.1 Sphingomonadales bacterium
CGCGAGCGCCGACCTTGCAGCCGTTGGGTAGCAAACGGAGAGATGGGATGAGCCCCTTCAGCGCGAGGAATGGGCAACATAGCCGACCGTTAATCAGCCTTCGATCGGCTCATCCCTATGCTGGTTCCAGTAGATTGCATCGACGACCGTCCGGACTGCGTGGACGGCGGTAAAGCTCAGAGCGATCGCAAATGCGAGCGCGAGCAACAACCGGATCGGACGCACCTGTTTGAACCACATCATGACCCTGCCATCCCTACGAGAACGCGCGCGCCGAGCGCCAGAATGAGCGCAGGCGGCATGACCAGCGCGCCGACCTTCAGGAAACGCCAGAACCCGACGTCCTCGCCTTCGCGCCGGATAGCGGAGAGCCACAGGATCGTCGCAAGTGATCCGGTGATCGACAGGTTGGGGCCGAGATCTACTCCGATCAGCAGCCCGTCAACCACGAGCTTAGGGAGATGCGCTTGCATGATCGCGTTGCTGGCAATCAGCCCGGCGGGCAAGTTATTCATGAGGTTGGACGCGATGGCCAGGACGGTGCCCGCCCCGGCAGCGGCAAGCGGCAGGTTCGCGGTCGCGGCTTGACCAAGCGCGGCAGCGATCATGCGGATGACACCTGTCCGGTTTAGAGCCTCGACAAGGACAAAAAGCCCCGCCACGAGCGGCAGCACGGCCCAGGAAACAGCGGCGAGGAGATGCCCCGGTGAGCGACGCGCCATGAGGCATGTCCCGATTATCGTAAGGAGACCAGCCATACAGGTCGGGAGCCCGAGCGGCCGATCGAGCGCCGACATAACGACGAGCAACATGGCCGTGGTGATAATGCCTGTCAGCGCCGCCCATCCGCCACGAGATAGCGCGGCGCGGCCGACGCTCGACTCGCAGCTCCCCGCGAGGCGGTCACGTTCGACGCGGCGCAGCACAAAGAACGTGACCGCGATCGAGGCGACTGAGGGCAGCGCGAACGAGGCGAACCAAGCCCCTAACGGCGGCATATGTCCGCCATATAGGACGAGGTTGGCGGGGTTGGAGATCGGCAGGACGAAGCTCGCTGCATTGGCAATCAGCGCGCAGGCGAACAAAAGCGGCAGCGGTTCCGCCTTGGCCCGCTTCGCCGCCGCAAAGACGGCGGGCGTGAGCACGACCGCGGTTGCGTCGTTCGACAGGAACGTCGTGACAATGATCCCAGCGCCATAAACTAGGGCAAACAGCCTCTTTGGGGAACCTCGCGCATGGTTGACGGCGTTCGCGGCAATACAATCGAACAGACCTTCGGCGCGCGCGGTCTCCGACAGGAGCATCATACCGATGAGAAACAGATAGACATCCGCGCCCTTGGCCATGGCAGCAATCGCCGAGGCCGATGGCATGAAACCGAGAATCACGAGCAGCGCGGCACCCGACACTGCCCAGATCGCTTCATTCCACCGGAAAGGGCGAACGATCACGCCAGCTGTGGCGGCAGCGCAGATCGCCCAGATAGGCAGCGCCGCCGTCATCCGGCCATGACCGAAGCGGACTCATCGGAGCGATCGAATGCCGTCAGCGATGAGCTGACTGCGCCAAACCATAACGCGAGCAATCGAAACGCAAATCCGCCTAGCGCGAAAAAGTCAAAATGAGCTATGATTTTGTCGGCGAGTGCCGTCACGATCCTATGGCGAAGTCGCCGGTCATCATTAGCGTACTCATCAGTCAAGTAATTCGGCCTAATCGTGTCAGGGTGATGATCAGGGTTGGGACAATAATCGCATGCATATCTCCCAGAACGACGTTTTGCGACTGAGCTTGGTGCCTTGCATGGCGCATTTTCCGAAAACTATCGTTGCTTGGCAACGTTGGTTTTCGCGTTCGCCACCATGCAGGAAGCGTCTTATCCCGAACGCAATCCATGCGTCAGCTTGGCCAATGCGCGAAGACGGGCATTGATCCGCCTTCGCGTTAGGTTGCTCGCGCAAGATTTATTTGCGGATAGCTCCAACTGGTGCGACCGGCACGCCGTTTAGAGCAACAGGTGCGGGTGGAGATGTCGGGACTTCTGTGCCGCGATCAGCACCGGGTTGAGCCGAAGGACCGTCGGGTCCATCTTTG
>JAYVVA010000361.1:0-7942 GCA_043787435.1 Sphingomonadales bacterium
GACGGACCTCACGGGGACGGTCGTCAGGCGAGCGCTCTTCACGTGGCCGGTCGTCACGCTGGTAGCGATCGGTACGTTGCGGACGATCTTCGCTCGCACGCTCGGGACGCGCTTCCCGGTCCTGACGCGGCTGCTCGTTGCGGTTCTGATCGTTTCTGTTCTGATCGTTTCTGTTCTGGTCGCTTCTGTTCTGATCGTTTCTGTTCTGATCGTTGCGGGACCGATCGTCGCGATTCTGGTCATTTCGAGGCCGATCATCTCGATACTGGCGCGGCTGCTGCTCGCCGCGGTTATCGGTCCGACTGGGTTGTGAACGCGTGTCGCGTGGCGCGTCGAATTCACCGTCGCCGTCACCCTCGTTGCCTTCACCGTCGAAGCCCTCGTTCTCTTGGTCACCGTAGTCTTGACGCGGACGGTTAGGATTGGCTTCCTCGTACCGGGCACGGCTTTCCGCAAGCACGCGGAAATAATGGTCGGCGAACTGAAAATAATATTCGGCGAGCACGCGGTCGCCCGATTGCTGCGCATCGCGTGCAAGCGTTTTATATTTTTCGAGCAACTGTGGCGCGTTCCCGCGCGCACGATTGTCGATGCGGTTACCCATTTCGGGTCGTCCGTTCTGCTGCCGTTGGCCATTCTGGCCGCCCCGGCCGCGACGGCGACCGGTCTGCTGACGATTGTTGATCAAGCTGATGCCGTCCTAAACAAGGAGTAAGTGCAATCCCTTTTCCCCCCGTGCGTGCTGTCGTATCCGAACCGCCGGACGATCAGCCGCCCCGCCGAACCAAAGCAAACTGCCTAGGGCCGGAGTATATTGGGAGTAAGGCAGCGGCGCATTCGCTTAAAAAGCTGGGAGATGCGTTCGACCCCTAGGACGGGCAATAGCGCCGTAGATCGGAGCCGCCAAGCATTATTTCGGGGAGGCGTTGCCTGAAACAACCAGGCACCGGTCCCGGCCAGCCAAATCAGCGCGACAATCGACCTTAAAACCCTGGACTTCAAACAGCGCCGTGACGGCTTCAAGCTGCTCATGTCCGATTTCGATGCAGGCTATCCCCGCCGGCACGAGCTGAGGTCTGAGAACCGTAGCGAGGACGCGGTAGTTATCAAGTCCGTCCTCGCCAGCGAACAGTGCACAAGCTGGCTCCCAGTCGACAACGACGCGTGGCAGTGCCTCGCCGGTCGCAACATAGGGCGGATTACACAGAATAAGGTCGAACGTGTCGCCCGTTCCTTCCCAGCCGCCGATCCTCGTTTCGGCGCGACCGGGGGCAATGGCCTCGACGTTGGCTCGTGCGATGCTGAGGGCAGCGTCGGACGTATCGGTTCCAACGCCTGTCGCTGCGGGCCAATGGTCGAGCGCGGCAAGTAGCAGCGCACCCGAACCAGTGCCAAGATCAAGCACGCGGCGCGGCCCGATCTTTCCGAAATACGCGACAGCTGCTTCAATCAGCGTTTCGCTATCGGGCCTTGGGATGAGGACGCCGGGCGCGACTTTGAGCGTGACCGTCCAGAAATCGCGCGTGCCGATGATATACGCAATTGGTTCGTAAGCGAGGCGGCGCGCAATCAACGATTGAAAGCCGTCTGGCACGACATGGGAACCCAGAAGCAGAGCTTCGCGGCTGATGCCCAGCGCATGCGACAGCAGGATCTCGGCGTCCAGACGCGGCGTCGCGGAAACAAGGTTCAGGCGGTCGGTCGCGCGTCGCAGCTCTTCCCCCTGAGGGCTAGTCACCCAATGCCCCCAACCGTGCAGCCTCATCCTCGGAGATCAGCGTGCCGATCAGTTCGTCCATCGCGCCTTCCAATATCTCGGGCAGACGATGCAGGGTCAGATTGATCCGATGGTCGGTGACGCGCCCTTGCGGGAAATTGTAAGTCCGGATGCGTTCCGACCGGTCCCCCGACCCGACCATAGCCTTGCGCGCTCCCGATCGTTCGTGAGCAAGGCGACTACGCTCAAGTTCGTACAGTCGTGTGCGCAGCACCTTTAGCGCCTTTGCCTTGTTCTTGTGCTGCGATTTCTCGTCCTGTTGAATGACGACCAGGCCGCTGGGCAGGTGGGTGATCCGCACGGCGCTGTCCGTCGTGTTGACCGACTGCCCTCCGGGACCAGACGAGCGATAAACGTCGATACGAAGGTCCGCGTCGTTGATTTGAACATCGACTTCTTCGGCCTCCGGCAACACGGCAACGGTCGCAGCGGAGGTGTGTATGCGCCCGCCTGACTCAGTCGCGGGAACGCGCTGCACGCGGTGGACGCCGCTTTCGAATTTTAATCGGGCGAACACCCCGTTACCGTTCACACTAGCAACGACTTCCTTGTAGCCTCCGACGTCGGCCGCGCTCGCGGAAATGATTTCGACGCGCCAGCCTCGTTCTTCGGCATAGCGCTGGTACATGCGAAACAGGTCACCCGCAAAAAGCGCAGCCTCGTCACCGCCGGTGCCAGCACGGATTTCGAGCATAGCCGCGCGCTCGTCTGCCGTGTCACGCGGGAGGAGTTTGAGCGCCAACGCGCGTTCCGCATCGGGTAGCGCGTCACGCAGCACCTGGGCCTCCTCCTCAGCCATTTGACGGATTTCAGGATCTGCATCCTTGAGCATGTCGCCAAGCACTGCTTGTTCGGCCCGCAGCCGTCGCAGTTCTGCGGCCGCAGCAGCGACAGGCTCAAGCTCGCTATATTCCTTCGACAGCGCAATCAGCCGATCGGTTGCAAGGTCGCCCGCTGAAAGCTGCCCCTGCAACTCCTCCCGCCGCGCCTCGATGGCGGCAATACGTTCGTCGGAAATGGTGGTCATGCGTCTGGAGCTTCGCCAGTTAAACCGCCGACACCGGTCCCAACTGCGTTCATCACGCTGGCCAGAAACTCGCGATTGGGGTCAGGCTTTAGATCAGCAAGGTGATAGCGCAGGAAATTGTTTCCGGCCACCTCGCGGACAAAAAGAGCAGCATCCGCGCCCTCCTTTTTTGCGAGCTCGACTTGTCGCTTCGAGTTTCCTCGATAGGCGATGATCACTGCATAGCCGTGTCTGCGAAGGTGATGCGCCAGCTCGTGCGCTTCGCGCTCAAGCGAAGGATGGTCAGGAATGACAGCTAGCTTGGGCTCGACAGGAGCCTCGATTAGCATGCCTAATCGCTCGATCCCGGCAGCCCAGCCGACTGCGGGCGTATGCGGGCCCCCAAGCGTTTCGATCAGGCCGTCATAGCGACCGCCCCCCAGTAGCGTGCCCTGCGCGCCCAAGCGATCAGTGACGAATTCGAATGCGGTGTGGCGGTAATAATCGAGCCCGCGCACAAGATGCGGCGCTCGTTCATACGCGACGCCCGCAGCGTCCAAACCTGCGCGCACCTTACCAAAGAAATCGTCAGCCTCTGCGCTCAGCATCATCTCGGGCGCGCTCGCGACGGCGAGGCGGTCGCGGGGATCCTTGCTATCCAAAATCCGCATCGGATTTTTGTCAAGCCGGGTAAGACTGTCCTCGGACAGATCGTTTCGATGTCCCTCGAAATGCGCGATCAGGTTCGCCCGCCACGCATCGCGCGATGCTGAGTCGCCCAGCGTATTAAGCTTCAAAATCACGCCGTCGACGATCCCCAGTTCCTTGAGCAACTGGTCGGCAAAACACAGTAATTCTACATCTGAGGCTGGTTCTGCCGCGCCGATCACTTCCGCGTCGAGCTGGTGAAACTGCCGAAACCGGCCCTTTTGTGGGCGTTCGTAACGGAACAGGGGGCCGTGCGTCGCGAGCCGCATCGGCGCGTATTGCTGCCATCCTTCGGTCAGATAAGCCCGCGCGATGCCGGCAGTGAATTCCGGCCGAAGCGTCAGCAAATCGCCGCCGCGATCTTCGAAGCTGTACATTTCTTTTGACACGACGTCGGTCGTCTCGCCGAGCGACCGGGCGAACACTGCGGTCGACTCGAAGACCGGAACTTCGACCCGACTAAAGCCGTAGAGCCGTCGGACGCGGTCGAACGTCGCAACGACATGGTGGAAACGGTCGGCTTCCTCGCCAAACATGCTCTGGGTGCCGCGAACGGGCCGGGGAGTTTCGATGCGTGCCATTAGGTGGCGGCCCTTAATCGGATAACGCGCTTTTACGCAACCAATCGACGCTCATGGCCACCAAACAAACACTCGGGGAACGGACTGCCCTCGTCGGTTGCCTTGCTTTCCTCAGGATATTTGGCCTGACGTCCGCGCCAACCGCTTTGTCGTGCTATCCGACAAGCGCGTTAGTGACTGCGCGTCTGGACGAGCGGCGCAAGCTCGTTACAAAGTTGCGCAACAAACCTTTGCTGAAAGTCAGCGTTCCATGTTCCTGCGTCCTGTCGTCACCCTCGTTCTCGTCACAACCGCTGTGCCATCACTTGCCGGCAACAGCGCACCACAACCAGTCCCGATCGTCGACACGATCCCAGCGGCACAGGACATTCCCTACCCCGGTACGATGACGCTAAAGGTCGAAGCGCTCGATATTGAGCGCAATATTTTCGAGGTTCGCCAGACTATCCCGATTGTGAAACCGGGACCGATGACATTGTTGTTCCCCAAGTGGCTGCCCGGTAACC
This sequence comes from Sphingomonadales bacterium, assembly GCA_043787435.1. GTDB lineage: Bacteria > Pseudomonadota > Alphaproteobacteria > Sphingomonadales > Sphingomonadaceae > Sphingomonas_O. The sequence goes on from JAYVVA010000361.1 coordinate 4,579, forward strand.
ACGCGCCACGGGGCCAGATCGAAAAGGTCGCCGGACTCGTCATTAAATCGAGCGGCAAGACGCTCGTCTGGATGCGTGACCCGGTTGACGTCTACGCGTTTCATATCGACGTGCCCGCGGGGACCAAAGCGCTCGACGTCGCCTTCAGCTTTCTATCGGCGACTGCTGCCGACCAGGGGCGCATTCAGATGACGCACGAGATGCTGAACCTGCAGTGGGAAGCTGTATCGCTCTACCCAGCGGGGTATTTCACACGGCAGATACCAGTGACGGCAACGGTGACCTATCCGCCAGGCTGGCAAGCTGCGACTGCGCTGCGCGCAACGGCGACGGTGGGCAATACGGTTACCTATGGCACTGTAAATTATGAAGTGCTCGTCGACAGTCCGGTTTTCGCCGGCAAATATTTGCGCAAGGACGACTTGGGACACGGCGTGATGCTGAACACTGTTGCCGACAGCGCCGCCGAACTCGTTGTTGCCGACGACGTGTTGAAGGTTCACCGCAATCTTGTCGATCAGGCCGTCAAACTATTCGGTGCGCGGCACTTCGACCATTATGACTTCCTGCACGCGATCACCGACCGGATGGGCGGGATCGGCCTTGAGCACCACCGGTCGTCCGAAAATCAAAACGAGCCCGGTTATTTCACCAACTATGCGACCAATCTTTCTGGCCATAATCTATTACCGCACGAGTTCACGCATAGCTGGAACGGCAAGTTCCGTCGCCCCGCCGATATGTGGACACCCGACTACCGGGTGCCGATGCGCGGCAGCCTGCTCTGGGTGTACGAAGGACAGACGCAATTCTGGGGCCATGTTCTCGAGGCGCGCAGCGGGATGACGAGTAAGCAAGACAAGCTCGACGCGCTGGCCGGGATTGCCGCCTCACTCGACAACCGTCCGGCGCGCGCGTGGCGTAGCCTCGATGATACGACCAACGATCCCGTGATCTCGGCGCGCCGACCCAAGGGCTGGTTGAACTATGAGCGCAGCGAAGACTACTACAACGAAGGCTTGCTGATCTGGACAGAAGCGGACGCAATCATGCGCCAAGGAACAAACGGCGAGAAAAGTATGGACGATTTCGCGCACGCGTTTTTCGGCATCAACGACGGCGATTGGGGACAGGTTACCTACACCTTCGACGACATCGTCAGTACTCTAAATGGTATTTACCCTTATGCTTGGCGTGAATTCCTCACCAATCGTCTAACGCAGAAGGATCGTGCGCCGCTCGGGGGTTTCGAGCGGAGCGGGTATAAGCTGATCTACACGGAGACACCGACCGAATTTGCCAAGGCAGGGATGAAGGCGAACAAATTTCTCGATCTCAGCTATTCTCTTGGCATGAACGTCGCCAAGACGAAGATTACGGCGGTCCAGTGGGATGGCCCCGCATTCAAGGCAGGTCTGACCGTGGGTCAGGAAATTGTCGCAGTGAATGGAGTTCCGTTTAGCGAAGACATTCTCAAAGCGGCGGTCACGGCAGCAAAGGGAAGCACCACGCCGATTCGGCTGACCGTCAAAACTGACTCGCTGGTGCGCGACGTCGGCGTGGCATGGTACGGCGGACTACGCTACCCTCGTTTTGACAAGGCTCCCGGTGCCTCCGACGGGCCGCTCGACAAGCTGCTGGCGCCAAGAACTTAGCGAGCGTCGTTGGCGAACGGATCAAAACTTGCCCCGAAGAGCAGCCTTCTGTGCCCTTGGGCGTGGCACGTGAGGCCCGCAAGGGACGTGGTCGCGATCAACACTGCTAGCGCCCGAAGTGCTGTGTCGCGCGTCCGGCGTCGCCGCCGCTAAATCATCGTGCAAGGCGAAATCCACTTGGGGCTCGTGCCCACCCTCGCTATGCGCCCTCCTCATGAGAATCGAACTTATCCCCGTTGGCGATGACCCGCCGAATTCGCTCAACGTCATTATTGAGGTGCCGGTTGGCGGCGAGCCTGTAAAATATGAGTTCGACAAGGCGTCGGGCGCTCTGTTCGTCGATCGCATTTTGCATACCTCTATGCGCTACCCGGCTAATTACGGCTTCGTTCCGCACACGCTGTCGCCTGACGGCGACCCCCTCGACGCGCTGGTCGTCGCGCGCTCGCCCTTCGTACCGGGGTGTGTGGTTCGCGTTCGCCCGATTGCCGTCCTGTTTCTCGAAGATGAGGCGGGCGGCGACGAAAAATTGTTGACCGTACCGGTTGATGCGACTTTCCCGTACTACACCAACGTTGACGAAAAGGACGATCTGCCTGAAATCATCATGCAGCAAATCGAACATTTCTTTACGCACTACAAAGATCTGGAGCCCAGAAAATGGGTCCGGGTTGGCAAATGGGGTGATGCCGATGATGCTCGGCGGGTTGTCATGGAGGCGATTGCTGCAGGCAAGGCCGCCGAATCCGATTAAGGAATAACGAGCGGGCCGGAGGCGAAATCGTCGCAGGTGATGGCGTAAATCAGATGATCGATCTGTGTCCCCGCCATTTCCCAGTGCTGACGCCGCCGGGTCAGCTTCCCGCCGATCTTCTCCATCGCGCGGCGCGACCGCAAATTGGTTTCGCCGACAAGGAAAATTGCGGTGTGGAAGCCTGCCTTAAATGCTTCGGCGAGCATTAAACGCTTCATTGCCCGGTTACACGGGCCGCCCCAATAATTGCGATCGAGATATGTCCAGCCGATCTCGACCTCGCCGGGCGCGCACACACGAATATCATAGCGCGAGCTCCCGATAATGCGACCCGTCGGTCGATCGATCGCGGTCAGCGCGCCATTCGATGCCAGCCCCTCTTCGAAAAAGGCGGTGAACACCGATTCCTGCCAGCGATCATGCGCCGGGTGCATCGCCCAGATTTCCCTGTCGGACGCAACCGCGAACAATGCCTCCCAGTCTCCCGCAACCATCGGGCGCAGCAAGAGCCTCTCGTCCGACATGCTTGGCTGCATCGTCGGCACCATCATCGCGCAAGCGCCGCTAACGCGTCGCCGCTGAGACGGTTGACAGTCCAGTCGTCCATCGACGCCGCACCGAGCGACCGATAGAAGGAAATCGCAGGCTCGTTCCAGTCGAGGACCGACCATTCTAGCCGCGCACAACCCCGGTCCTGTGCAAGCTGGGCGAGATATCGCAACAGCGCCTTGCCCGCCCCCGATCCGCGCGCCTCTGGCGCAACGAAGAGATCCTCGAGGTACACCCCTGGACACCCCTCGAACGTCGAGAAATTATGAAAGAACAGCGCGAAGCCGATCGGCGTGCCGTCGCGCTCGGCAATGACGACTTCTGCCTTGGGTGTCGCTCCGAACAGATGAGCACCAAGCCGTTCGCGGTCGAGGTGCACCTCGGCGGCAAGCCGCTCGTATTCCGC
>JAYVVA010000362.1:0-1937 GCA_043787435.1 Sphingomonadales bacterium
CCCCACCGCCGCTTCGCGCGATTTTTCCAGGCTCCGCGGTGATAGGCGTCGCTGGCGAGCAGCGGCATGACTGAACCTGCCTCGGCGAACACCATCTGCTCGATGCCGGTGTTGACCTTGCCCCAGCTTGCCGCCTCCTGGAGAGTCGAAGACGAACAGGCGCCGTCACGAACGTCGGCGACCGTGATCTGAACCGCATATTTGTGAACCTGAACGTCATCATGTCCAAGGATCTCGGCACACACGACGGTATCCTGAATGAAGTTTTTAGGGACACCGCCACCGACCATGAGCAGCCCCGTCGTCCCCGCCTTGATCTTGATGTCGGTCAGTTCGCGAAAGTCGGCGATGGCGTCGAGGACCATGTAGGCCTTGCCCTCTTTGGCGCGGTCGACCTGATGCTTGACGAGGCCGAAACCCGCCGAAGAATCGACAAACGCCGGGCAGAAGATTGGCACGTCATGCTCATAGGCGAGCTTGACGAGGCTGTTTGCCTTTTTGCCGTTCTCGACAAGATATTTGCCCATCTCCCGGATAAACGCGCGGCTCGAATACGCACGAGGTTCCAGCGAGTTAGCAATTTCGAGGATGGTGTGGTCACAATCCTGTAACTGCTCTTCGTCGATGTAGGTATCGTAGATGCGGTCGATCAAAAGCGAGCGCAGCGTGTCGTCATCGGGCACTTCGAGCGCCTGATAATGCTTGTGTCCAAGCCCTTCGAAGAAATCCATGTCGACGATGCTTGCACCCGTGGCAACAACGCCATCGATCATGTTCGATTCAAGCAGCTTGGCATATAGGTCCATGCACCCGCCCGCGCTGGTCGACCCTGCAATAACGAGAAAAATCGAGCAGTCTGGATCTTCGAGCATCTGGTTGTAGATGCCGGTGGCGCGCGCCAGGTCGCGGCTCGTGAAGCTCATTTTGCTCATTTGATCGATGATTGGTCGCGCATCGAAACTGGTGATGTCGATATGCTCGACAGTCGTTGAGAGAAGCTCTGCTTTGCGTTGGGCGTTGATCTGTGGGGCGGTCATTATTGGTTCTCCAGCCGTCATCGAGGCAAAGGCCGGGATCCCGAGCGAGCTGGGATCACGGTCTTTGACGAATGACGGCGCATTGATAGCGCTATGTTACAGCTTGACGACGTTTGACGCGACGCGCCGGTGATCCTCGACATAGAGCGATACCATGGGTTCGTCGGTCACTTCGATCGTTTCGACGCTGCCGAACCCGTTGAACCCGGTCCGCATCGCGCAACCATAAGCGCCAAGCATCCCAATTTCGATGTAGTCGCTGGCCTCTACATCGGCGGGCAGGTGGAAGGGCCCAGCCATATGGTCAAGGTCGTCGCAGGTCGGCCCATAAAAGCTGAAGGGATGCAATTTGGTGTGGACGGCTTCATTGCGGAGCAGGTCTACGGGGAAACGCCAGCCTATATGCGCTGCATCGAACAACGCGCCATAAGCGCCGTCGTTGATGTAGAGCTCATCGCCGCGCCGTTTTTCGACGCGGACAATCAGTGACGAATATTCGGCACACAATGCGCGACCTGGCTCACACCACAATTCGGAGGAATAGCTGACAGGCAAACTCTCGAATGCGCGGTGGATGACATCGAAGAACACTTCGAGCGGTGGTGGCTCCATTCCGGGATAGGAGGAAGGAAATCCACCACCCACATCGACAACGTCCACAGTCACACCGGCTGAGACGATCGCTGCCCGGACGCGCTCCATCGCTTCTGAATACGCGGCAGGTTTCATTGCTTGGCTGCCGACATGGAAACATATGCCAAGCGCATCCGCGCTCTGGCGAGCGGCTATCAAAAGATCTTTCACTTCATTCGGTTCAGCCCCGAACTTGGAAGCCAAGCTCAGCTTTGAATGTTCTGAAGAGACGCGCAGCCGAACACAAAGGGTGAGGTCATGCGCATT
>JAYVVA010000363.1:0-3238 GCA_043787435.1 Sphingomonadales bacterium
GGGCAGGAAGGCACGAAGGGTTGCCCAGCGGCGGCAACGTTGGCCCGCCGACGCAATCCAACATCAACAAAGTGCGCGCGAACGCGATCGTTGCTGACCGGACCAAGGCCATCGTCGGAACTCGGCGGGCGGGATCGCCGCCCGCAGGAGCATAATGCGAACCCGTCCTACCCCGTCGGCTTGGCTCCACAGACCGTGGGCGCGAACCGCGAAATGCCATTTGTGTCCATCGTTGAATAGCATAGCATTAAACTACTATAGGCCCCCTCCCTATGTCAACATTAACTGCGACCGGCGTGCGTCATATTGGAACGGGTGTGGGAATGTTCCCCGCTTCACCCGATTTGGGACCCCGGCCTAAAACCGCGCCGAGGTCGTCAAAAGCAGCTGACGAGGCGCAGATCTCATGAACGTTTGATAGTCGCCAGCAACAGAATATCCCCCAATGCCAACCGAGCCGATTTGCTTTCGATCAAGCACGTTATTCACGTCGAGGCGTAGAACGATGTCTGGTAAATGTTTGGATTTTGGCAGGTGGTACGATGCCCGCGCGTTCACCTGCCAATAGTTCGGAACATAGATGTCGTTGGTGTAGGTAAAGGGCTGGTTGAGGTAGACTGTGCTAGTTACGCCCGCCTCAAGGCGCTGGTGGCTCACTGACACTTGTGTAGTCAGCGATACCCCGGGATAGCCGGGCTGATAGTGCCCGTTTAGCGCGACGAGTTTGTCGGGCAGCACGAGGTCGCTGCGATAGCGCAATTTACTGATCGAGGCGGATTGCGAAACGGTGAGTCCAGGTAAAACTTTTACAGTCACGATGCCATCTGCGCCAAAGAGCTCGGAACGTGGCACGATACCGACCGAGCGGACTGGTGCGAATTGCGGCCCGCTTGCACCGTTCAGCAGGCGGTTCAGCACGATGCCGTAGTAGGCATCTAGATTAACGGTCATCCAGCCAAAGCCATGATATCCTCCGAAAGTGAAGTTCCAATCCTTTTCGGGCTTCAAAATGGGCAGGGCTGCCTCGAATACATTCTGGCTATCGGCGGCCCAGGCTGAAGAGACGGGCCCGATGTTGCCGCGCGATGAAACGCGGTAGCCGATCGTAGTCTTGGCAATATCAAGGTACAGTGAATTTCGACCATTCGGGCGCCAGTCTATGGACAGTTGCGGCAGTAAAGGATCGGCCGCCCGCAACCTACCATTGGGTGCGCGGTCGAGACCGATGCCGCCGCCGCTAGTCACAAAATCAACCGCCTTCAGTCCCGCTCGGATCGTCAGTTCGTCCGTTGGCTTGAAGATGTCCTGCACATAGGCCTGCAGCGAGTCGGTCTGCCACCGGGACTGGTTGGCGATTTGGAAAGCCGGTCCGTAAATATCATAGGGGCCGGTCGTGCGCAGCGGGGTGCCCTGTCGCAGGCGGGGCTCATTATACGAGGCAAATCTCGAACTCGAGGAGATGTGCTCGATCCAAGCGCCTGCAGTCACGGTGTGGCGACCGGTCGCGTAGCTCAAATTTGCAGTGCCGCCGAACCGCTGTGGACGGGTTTCCCACACCAGCGCGGAAAACGGTACACCAGTTTGCGAGGGTGTGGAGATGTCTGCGATTTCAATGTCGGACGTGCTTATTGCGGCGTAACCCATCACGCTCCCTGAGAATTTGGGGGACAGGCGAAAGTGATGCGTCAAATCACCGACATAATCGACGGTCGTCTGACCAGTATCGTAGGGGATGCGCGTCGCAAGCTCGCCACACGTGTAGGCGCCGCACGAGGACTTTGCATTCTCTGGTGAGGCGACGAAAATTGCACGCTGATAGTCGGGGTAGAGAATATCTGTTCCAGCGTACCCGAGTTTAGTAAGCATATCGAAAGACGTATTATTGTAACCCCAGATCCTCGATTTTGCGAACGAGAAGAAAGCGGTGATATCACCCCATGGCACATCCTGGACCATTTTAATGTTGGCGCGCAGGGCTTCTTGCGTTCCCCGCGAGGTGTACTTTTCTTTCGCAATTCGCTCGACACCTATAAGTGCCCTAGGTCCGTTTGAGCCGATCTGACCCGTGTGGGCGGTTGCGCCTATGACGATCGTATTGTTGCTACCGTAACCTAAAACCGCATCGAGCGATGGCGACACCTTCGGGTCCGCGAGTGCGTAAAGCACTTCGCCACCGTTCACGCTGTTTGAAAAGGTGCTTACATGCGCCGACCCAGGGGAGATTTGAACCGAACCGATGTCGGCAGTCACACCAATGTTCAGCGGAGCCGTTCCGGTTACGCTCCCGTATGTTCCATCGTTGAGTGGAATGCCTTCGAACGTTATTGCAACTTCATTCTGGCGGAAGCCCCGCACCAGCAGAAAACCATCAGAAAGATCGAGCCCGTAAGCATCAGTCGAGGTGAACGTTACTCCCGGCAGATTCTTTACCAGTGCCAGTGCGCTAGTCCCAGTCATGACGTCGGCATAGTCGCTCTTTGTGAGCGAATAAGCGCCGGCCTCCGTTGGGTGGGCGGTACCTGCGATTGCTCGGGGCTTAGCCGTCACCACGATGGCCGGCGCAGAATCCGCGGCGTCATCCGGTATCTGCGCCGCTTCCGGTCGGGGCACGGAAACTGAAGTTATGGCGGTCAAATTTTGATCAAGCGTAGGCGCTGGCGAGCCGGAAACGGCTTGGGCGCAGAGGGGTGTGCCAGTCAGACAAGCGCAACCGAGCGCCCATGCGCGCACGTTGGTACGATGCATCGATGTAATCCTTCGAATAAGGTTATGAATACTTGGCGGACGAAAGGGCGACCTAACCGCCGGGCGGTTCCAGTCTGCGCAGCCACCCAGATGTCATGCCAATCCGGCAAAGCCCTTTCGAGGCACGGAAAGCTGCTTGCAGTCCACGGCACCTCACGATGCGCTTAGCGTAGAGAATGCAGACGGAAGCGAGCAGGGTAGAGGCGCTGGCGAAGAACAGGGTCGGCGGCAGCACAGCGAGCCATGCCGGACTGCGAGGTCTGCGCAATGAGACTTCGCTCATGATCATCTCCAGAGCTATCTGAAGCCAGGTCGGTTGAGATCTCGGGCATTGTTAGGCCGCCTTCCGAACAGTGCGCGGTTCCGGCACAACATGGGGGGACCTACCTGTCCGGGCTAAATTCGCGTCCATCGGCTCTGCCAGTCGGGTGTCGAAAGATGTCGTACCTGCGAGCTGCCGACTGGCTGAGACAGGCGAAAGCCGGGCAATGTC
>JAYVVA010000364.1:0-1943 GCA_043787435.1 Sphingomonadales bacterium
AGGATTCTCGGCAGCGCCATGAATCGATTGGGCAAATTCGGAACTGAACGAGCCGCCCACTGTCGAGACGTTGACGCCTACCTTTTCGAATACTTTGCCTTTCATGACACCGCGCACGCCGCCACCGCCGCCGGCGCCGGGATCGTCATCCCGGTGCCATGGGGTGAAGTCGAACGTTGCTTCGCTGCCTGCTTCGCGCTCGATGCTTTCGAATGACGTACAGATCCTGTCTCGCAGTGATTCGAACCAAGTTCGCGCGCGTTGTTGTTCGGCGTCGAGTTCGATCATGCAGGCAACCCCTCCGTTTGTCTCAGGGCCTCGGTTAAGGCGATTGCGGCAGCGACTGCAAGGTTTAGCGACCGAACTTCACGCGAGATCGCGATGCGAACCGTCGCGTCACACACAGCCGCAACTTCGAAGGGAACGCCGGAACTCTCGCTGCCGAGCAACAGGGTGTCTGTGGCTTTGAAGCTGAAATCATGAAGGCGTTGATCGGCTTTCGTTGTTAGCAGAACGAGGCGGGCAGGGGCCGCTGCGTGAAAGTGATGCCAATCGACATGGCGCACGAGGGGAACGCGATGTGCATAGTCCATACCTGCGCGACGCATTTTTGAATCAGAAAATACGAATCCGCATGGTTCGATCACGTCGACGGCGACTTCATAGCAGGCAGCGAGACGCAGAAGCGCTCCCATGTTGCCTGCAATTTCGGGCTGGTAACAGGCTAAGCGCATGCCGCGTGCCGTAAGGGCAGGACGAAACTGTCACAAGCCCGACATTTTCGCATTTGCATGCCGCGAGCGAAACGCTATCAGCGCGCCCACAAGCTCCGTCACGCGGGCCATCCTGCTTTCGCGTCGGTCAACTTGGGGACACATCTTTATGGCCGGACCGGCTGTTCCAGAAGCAGAAGTCGCACTTGCCGCAGAACCCGAGCTTCGGCGTCGCGATATAATTAACATCGCGGCCCTTGCCTTTGCAGGGGTCGGCGTTGTTCCGATCCTTGGCGTCGCCATCAATCAGATGAACCCATCGACCGACGTCCTTGCAGCGCTCACGACTGAGGTCGACATCTCGAAAATCGAGGTCGGTCAAGCGATCAAGACGATTTTCCAGAAACAGCCGCTGTTCGTCCGTCACCTGACGCCGGTTGAGATTGCCGAGGCCGACAAGGTGCCCGTTAGCTCGCTGCGCGACCCGCAAACATTGGCCCAACGCACCAAGCCGGGCAAGGAGCAGTGGCTGATCACGATGGGTGTCTGCACTCACTTGGGTTGTGTCCCGCTTGGCGCAGCGCCGGGTGAGATCAAGGGTGAGTTCGGCGGTTATTTCTGCCCATGTCACGGGTCGATCTACGATACCGCCGCCCGCATCCGAAAGGGTCCGGCACCAAAGAATTTGATGGTGCCTGACTATGTCTTCAGATCAGATACGCTTGTCGAAGTCGGAGCAAAGGCATGAGTTTTCCCTGGGCCCAGCAGTACGCGCCGAAAAATTCCTTCATGCGCTACGTGGACGAAAAGCTGCCGTTGCCGCGTTTTGTGTATAATGCGGTTGGCGCCGGTTACCCGGTCCCGCGTAACCTAAACTATTTCTGGAACTTCGGCGTGCTCGCTGGCACGGCGTTGGCGATCCAGATCGTCACCGGCATCATCCTCGCGATGCATTATCATGCCGACATCAGTGGTGCGTTCGATTCAGTCGAACATATCATGCGCGATGTGAACGGCGGCTGGTTCTTCCGGTATGCGCACATGAACGGCGCCTCGATGTTTTTCGTCGTGGTCTACATCCACATTGCGCGGGGTCTTTATTTTGGATCCTACAAACCTCCGCGCGAGGTCATCTGGTTGCTGGGTGTCGTTATTTTCCTGCTCATGATGGCGACTGCATTCATGGGCTATGTGCTTCCCTGGGGGCAGATGAGCTTTTGGGGTGCTAAG
>JAYVVA010000365.1:0-3542 GCA_043787435.1 Sphingomonadales bacterium
TGGGATTTCGCGCATCTCGCCGACCGTGACATGACCTTGCCCGAACTTCGCGTCGCCAATTTCGCCGGGTTCATCTTCGTCACCGAAAGCGACGCAGCCCCGCCGCTGGCCGAATATCTCGCGCCCTTACCGGCGATCTTCGAACGCTGGCGGATCGACGAATGCTATACCGGCGTGTGGGTCGCCAAGGTCGTACACGCCAACTGGAAAGTTTGCGCCGAGGCATTCATGGAGGCGTGGCATTCGGTTACCACCCACCCCCAGATCCTACCGTTCACCGGTGACGCCAACACCCGCTATTCGCTGTGGGGCGATCACACCAACCTCGCGCTGACCCCGTTCGGCGTGCTCAGCCCGCACCTCGAGGGGAAGGGCTACACCGAGAATTCCATCCTCGAAGCGATGGGGCTGGGATCGGGCCGCAACGCCGGAGCAGCGCAGCTGACAGTAAGCGAAGGTCAGACAGCGCGTTCGCTCCTCGCCGCGGCAAATCGCGCCAAATATGCCGATGATCTCGGCTATGATTCGAGCGACGTTACCGACAGCGAACTGCTCGATGCTTACACCTATAATGTCTTTCCCAACCTCTCGCCTTGGGGTGGGTTCGCGCCCAACATCGTCTATCGCTGGCGGCCGTGGCCCGATCAGGATTCGACCCTGATGGAGGTCCGCCTGCTGATGCGCCCAGCCAAAGGCGAACCGCGTCCGCGTAGCGTCGAGATGACCCTCCTTGGCGAAGAAGACAGCTGGTCGAGCTTTACCGGCTGGGGGATGCTGGGGTCGATCTTCGACCAGGACATGGCCAATCTGCCCTATGTTCAAGAAGGGCTGCACGCCTCGCCAAACAATCGGGTCGAGCTGGGCAATTATCAGGAAAGCCGCATTCGCCAGTTCCACCAGACGCTCGATAAATATCTCGGCGGACAGCTGCCAGGATGATGGGCGCGCGCGGATCCGAGGCGGAGGTGGCGGCAATCCGCCAGCTGATCGACGGCTATGGCGACGCGGTGTTCCAGCGTGACGCCGCCGAGTGGGGCGCGTGCTGGGCTGAGGATGCACGCTGGTCGATAAGCGGACAGATCGTCGAAGGCCGGGACCAGATCGTAGCGCTGTGGAAAACGGCGATGGCCGGCTTCCCGTTCGTCGCCTTTTTCGCCCAGGCAGGTTTGATCGAGGTCGAGGGGGAGCGCGCTTATGGCCGCGTCTACACCCACGAACTGCTGGAAAACTCCGACGGCACAATCGATCGGCCGATCGGGCGCTATGACGATGAATATCGCAAGGTCGACGGCGCGTGGCGCTTCGCCGCGCGAACCTATACTTTGCTATATAGGGGCTGAGACATGGGCATCGTGATCGCCGGGCGCGTGGACTTTCCGCCAGAGAACCGAGGACCCGCGCTCGACGGGGCAGGCGACCTGATCGCAATGTCGCTGGCCGAGGCGGGCTGCCGTCATTACGCGTGGACCGCCGATCCGCACGACCCGGGCCGGGTTCATGTGTTCGAGGAATGGGACAGTGCCGACGCGCTTGCTGCGCACCTTGTCGGCCCCGCTTATCACGGCATGCTCGCACACCTCGGCGGCTTCTCGATCCTGAGGACAGAGGCGATCAAATATCGCTTTGACCGCCGAGAACCGGTCTATCGCGCCGACGGGATCGCCTGCGCGCGCTTCACCGATGAGGCTGGCGACAGCACCTAATACGCGCAGGGGTTGGTCAGCAGCGCGACGCTTACGCCGCGTCCTCAATCGTACCGATCAGCGTGCCCACGGGATAAGTTTCACCTTCAACTCCAGTGACGCGCAGCACCCCGGCGGACTGGGCCTCGATCTCCGTTGCCGTCTTGTCGGTCTCGACAGTGTATATCACGTCGCCCTGCGCAACAGTCTCGCCGTCGGCAAACATCCATTCGCTGAGCACCATCTCGGTCGCGCTCATACCAATTTTCGGAATTCGGATTTCGGCTGCCATTATTTCTTCCAGTCGAGCGTGGTTCGGATCGCGGCCTTGACCTGGTCCTTGCTCGGGATCCACGCCTGTTCAAGGACATTGGCCATCGGTACGGCGGAGAAGGTACCTCCGACCCGCTGGACTGGAGCTTTCAGCACGTCGAACAATTGTTCGTGCAGGCGCGCGGATATTTCGGCACCGGTGCCATAGGCCTTGACCGCTTCGTGAAGAACCACGGCACGGCCAGTCTTGCGAACCGAAGCGAGCACGGTTTCCTCATCGTAAGGGGCGATAGTGCGCAGGTCGATGACCTCGACCGACACGCCGTCCGCCTCAATCTCCGCTGCGACCGCAAGGGCGTCGAGCACGGTGCGGCCATAGGTGATGATCGTCACGTCACGGCCTTCGCGCGCGATCGCCGCCTTGCCGAGTGGGACGCGGTGACCCGCCGGCGGGGCCTCGGCCTGCATTCCGTAGCACAGGATATTCTCGATAAAGATCACCGGGTCGTTGCACTCGATTGCTGAAAGCAGCAGCCCTTGGGCGTCGGCGACGTTGGACGGGGTCACGATTTTCAGGCCCGGCACATGCGCGAACCACGCCTCGAGCATATCCGAATGCTGACCGCCGAAGCCGACCCCGACACCGGTGGTGGTGCGGATAACCATCGGGACATTGGTCTGCCCGCCCGACATAAAGCGCAGCTTGGCTGCATGATTAACGATCTGGTCCATGGCCACAGTGACGAAGTTCATCAGCATGATTTCGGCGATCGGGCGGAAACCCGCGATTGCCGCGCCAACGCAGGCGCCGACGATCGCGGTTTCCGAGATCGGCGTCGCGCGAATGCGATGCTCGCCATATTTTTCGGTCAGGCCTGACGACACTTTGAACACGCCGCCGCCCTGCTTCTTGGCGACATCCTCGCCGAGTAGGATAACGCCCTCGTCGGCGGCCATCGCCTCGTCGATCGCGCGGTTGAGCGCCTGAACCATCGAGATTTTGGTGGAGGGAGACTTGCTCATGCCGCAATCTCCTCCTCGAACACATCCTTGCGTAGTTCCTCCGCGCCTGGAAACGGGCTGTCGAAGGCAAACTGCGCGGCTGCCTCTATCTGGGCGTCGAGGTCCGCCACGATCGCGTCGAGCTCGGCTTCGGTAAATTGATGGTCGAGCATCAATTGGCGAAGCCGCGGCAAGGGGTCGGCGGCGGCCATCTCTGCGATGTGCTCGGGCGGCATGTAGGAAAAGTCGGCGCCGAAAAAATGGCCCATCATGCGGTAGCACATCGCCTCGATCAGCGTGGGGCCCTCGCCGCTCCGTGCGCGGTCGACGGCTTCCTTCGCGACCCGGTACATCGCCTCGGCATCGTTGCCGTCGACTTGCACGCCCTTCATGCCATAGGCGGCGGCGCGAGTGACGATCGAGTCGACTTTGGTGTGATCGGCAAACGCGGTGTGCTCGCCGTAGCGGTTGTTCTGACAGAAAAAAATCACCGGAAGTTTCCACAGCTGCGCCATGTTCATCGATTCGTGGAAGGCGCCGATGTTGGTGGCGCCGTCGCCGAAGCTAGTCACCGTGACCCGCTTG
>JAYVVA010000366.1:0-5638 GCA_043787435.1 Sphingomonadales bacterium
TGGGCGAGACGAGTGCTTGGCGATTACTGGCGGGCTATATAGGGAGAAGGGCAGCAATCGCAACGGCGCCCGACAAGCGCAACGGAGACCATGTGCCCGAACGGCTATATCTCGACCACGCAGCGACAACGTCCATTTTGCCCGTGGCGCGTGAAGCGATGAACCGGGGATACGATGTTTGGGCGAACGCCTCGTCGCCCCATGGCCCCGGACGGGCGGCCCGAGCGGCGCTGGAGGATGCGAGGAATGGCATAAAAACAGCGCTCGACTGGTCGGGCGAAGTAATTTTTACGAGTGGGGCCAGCGAGGCGATCGGCATGGCACTGTCACGGACGCAAGCGGACGTGCTGTTGCTGGGGGCAACCGAGCACGATGCCGTTCACCGGGCAGTAGAGCGCGCTGTTGTTTTGCCGGTGGGGGCGGACGGTTTGATCCAGCCGCACGTTCTGGCAGGTCGTCTGGGTGCATTGGGTGCCGCACTGCCGCTGGTCGTCATTCAGAGCGCTAACAGCGAGACCGGCGTGCTGCAGCCGATCGGAGAGCTCGTTAAGGTTGTCCGAAAGGCCGACGGTCTGTTGTTCGCCGACGCATCGCAGACGGCTGGGAAGCTTCCGCTGCCCGACGTCGACATGATCTCAGTCTCCGCGCACAAGTTTGGTGGTCCGCCGGGGGTTGGCGCACTGCTCGTTCGTGACCTTGCGATGCTGGCGGCGACCGGCGGGCAGGAGCGCGGGTATCGCAGCGGTACGGAAAATCTTCCGGGTGTATTGGGCATGGCCGCTGCGCTCGCGACGCCGCGCGGATGGGTCGATCGAGCCGCGGACCTTCGCGTTCACCTCGACGGCGCGATTGAGGCAGCGGGCGGACAGGTGGTGGCCAGGTCGAGTCCGCGCATCGCTACGATAGCGTCTTACCGGATGCCCGGCGTGGCTTCGGCGGCGCAGCTAATCCAGTTCGACCTGGCCGGCATTGCGGTGTCGGCCGGCAGTGCGTGCTCGTCAGGCAGCCTGAAGCCGAGTCATGTTTTGACGGCAATGGGGTGGCGCGAGCCTGAGGCTGCCGAAGTCGTACGGGTCAGTTTCGGGTCAGACACCACCCGCGCTGACGTTTACCGCTTTGTCGAGGTGTGGCGGCGTCTCTCGGCCGATGCCAAGGCGCGCGCCGCGTGATCTATCTCGACTATCAAGCGACAACCCCGCTTGCTCCCGAAGCGAGAGACGAGATGATGGCGTGGTTGACCGCCGAGGGCTCGGCAAATCCGCATTCGTCACATGTGCCCGGCCGCGCGGCAAAAGCCGCCGTCGAACGGGCACGTGATCAAGTAGCGGCATTACTACCGGGAGGGGGGCGCGTCTTCTTCACCAGTGGCGCGACTGAGGCGCTCAACTGGGCGTTGCAAGGCAGTGGAGCGCGACGGATCGCGACAGTCGCGACCGAGCATGCGGCCGTCCTCGATACTGCCCGCTGGATGGGCCGATGCGGTCATGACGTCACTTTTCTGCCGGTGGACAAAGGGGGACTGGTTGACCCGACTGGCACCGCGGACGACACCGACCTTGTCGCGGTGATGCTCGTGAACAACGAGATCGGGACGATCCAGGCGGTGGCTGAACTCGCGGCGCGGTCGAAAAATGCGCTCGTCCTGTGCGATGCTGTCCAGGGCTATGGACGCGTCCCGCTCCCTGACAGCTGCGACATGATTGCTGTCAGTGCACATAAGATTCACGGACCCAAGGGCATTGGCGCGCTTTGGGTGCGTGACGGTGTGAAGCTTGAACCGCTGATGCATGGCGGTGGGCAGGAGGGCGGCTTGCGCTCGGGGACGCTCTCACCGGCGCTGTGTGTCGGTTTCGGGGCCGCAGCAACGGTTGCCAAGGTGCGAATGGCGCAGGATCGTGTGCACGTTGAGCGCTTATGGGCGCTCGCGACCGCGCGGCTTGGAGAAAAATGGCACGTCAACGGCGCCGCTGTCGCGCGGTGGCACGGCAATCTCAATATCCGACGCGACGGCCTCGACGCCGCCCGGCTGATATCCGATCTGCGCGATATCGCGTTTTCCGCGGGGTCGGCGTGCGCCAGCGGGTCTGGGCGGCCAAGTCATGTGCTCAAAGCGATCGGGCTGACCGATGCCGAGGCGCGATCAAGCATCCGTTTGGGCTTTGGGCGGTATACCACCGAGGCCGAGCTGGAAGAAGCTATCGAGCGCATCAGTGCTGCCGCCGACGCACAATCGAGGGTCGCGGCATGATCCGCGTTCGCTTCGTCAGCGCTGATGGTGGAAAAACAGTCGAGGCCCATGCTGTCGCGGGCACTATTCTGCTCGACCTCGCCCAGAACAGCAACCAGCCGCTCGAGGGAACATGTGAGGGTCAGATGGCATGCTCGACCTGTCACGTCATCTTCGCTGCGGAGGATTTTGCGAGGCTGCCACGTGCCAGCGACGACGAGGAAGATATGCTCGATCTTGCTGCCGGCGTCGTCCGCACAAGCCGTCTGGCCTGCCAGATCGTGCTCGACGAAAGCCTTGACGGTCTTACCGTCCGGATGCCGGGTGAAAGCCGCAACATGCA
The DNA here is from genome assembly GCA_043787435.1 of Sphingomonadales bacterium. Taxonomy (GTDB): domain Bacteria; phylum Pseudomonadota; class Alphaproteobacteria; order Sphingomonadales; family Sphingomonadaceae; genus Sphingomonas_O. The sequence goes on from JAYVVA010000366.1 coordinate 2,571, forward strand.
GGGACGTTGAAAACGCGCATGACTTGCGCCATATGGCCGATCGGAAGTCGGGCGGGCGATGCTCTCGCCAACTTGGTCAGGTCCGGAAGGAAGCAGCCACAACGAATTCGTGTCGGGTCGTCCGACTTCCACCGCTCTTAGTTCGAGGACCGTAACCGCAGGAACGAAACGACGTTTCGCCTGACGACGCGGCTTTTCCGCAGCGCTATCTGCGGCTAGACCCCCCCCATGTCCACCACGCAACCATACCGGGTCCTCGCCCGTAAATACCGGCCGCAACGATTTTCAGAATTGATCGGGCAGGAGCCGATGGTTCGAACGCTCGGCAACGCAATCAAACGAAATCGGTTGGCCCATGCCTTCCTCATGACCGGCGTGCGCGGCGTCGGTAAAACCTCGACAGCCCGGCTCATCGCCAAGGCACTCAACTGTGTAGGACCCGACGGGCAGGGCGATCCAACCATCGATCCTTGCGGCGTTTGCGACCCGTGCGTCGCCATTGCCGAGGGACGCCATGTCGATGTGCTGGAAATGGACGCCGCTTCGAACACCGGAATCGATGACGTCCGCGAAATCATCGAGGCGGTTCGCTATTCCGCTGTGTCAGCGCGGTTCAAGGTCTACATCATCGACGAAGTTCACATGCTATCCAAGAATGCGTTCAACGCGCTTTTGAAAACATTGGAAGAACCGCCTCCTCATGTGAAGTTCCTGTTTGCCACGACCGAAGTCCAAAAAATACCGGTGACAGTGCTCTCACGGTGTCAGAGGTTTGATCTCCGCCGCATTCCAGCAGATATGTTGGCTGCGCATTTCGCTACCATTGCGCAGGCTGAAGCCGTCAATGTTGACATGCAGGCTCTGCTGATGATTGCGCGCGCTGCGGAGGGGTCAGTGCGTGACGGCTTGTCGATTCTCGACCAGGCCATTGCCCATGCCGATCTTGACGCTGGCGGACATGTCAGCGCCGAAGCGGTGCGCGCGATGCTTGGCCTTTCGGATCGCAGTGCGCTGCGTGATCTGTTCGATGTGCTGGTGCGCGGGGAGGCAGTGGCCGCACTGGCGAAGCTGTCCGAACAGGTGGATCTTGGGGTTGATCCGACGAGCGTGTTGCGGGGCCTTCTCGAAATCGTCCACGCGATCACGCTTGTCAAATCAGGCGCTGCTCCCGATGCCGCGCAATCGACAGAAGAGCGCGAGGCGGCTGATCGCTGGGCAGACGCAATGTCGTTTGGGACCTTGCACCGGCTATGGCAACTTCTGCTCAAGGGGCATGACGAAGTCGCCCACGCAACCGACCCGCAGCAAGCCGCCGATATGGCGTTGCTGCGCGTGATCCATGCCAGCCAAATGCCTGACCCCGCAAGCTTGATAAACCGCATCGAATCGGGGGTTATGTCGGTGCCTGTAACGTCTCAAGCGCGGTCGACGCCAAGTGGACCGGCGAATTACCAAGCGCTGGTTGAACGCGTCGGCGCGTCGGGTAAGCGGGTTCTCGCGCACCGGCTCGAGGAGGAAACAAGCGTTGTGCGGTGGGCGCCGCCGGAAATCGTCCTGCATCTGCGCCGTCCATTCGAGTTGCGTGAATTGGCCGTGGCATTTCGCGAGGCAACGGGCGTCGACTGGATCGTTACCAGCGAGGAAATGGCGTCGGGATCGACTCTGCGCGAGCAGGAAGTAGTGGCCGAGAATATAGCGCGCGATGCCGTTCTCGCCGATCCCATCGTGGCCGCTGCCTTGGCCGCCTTTCCCGGCGCAGAACTTTTAAACCAATCTGAACAACGGAGTGCAGTGCGATGAATTCGCTAGATGATATTCTCAAAATGGCTCAAAATGTGCAAGCGCAAATGGCCGAAGCACAGGCCAGCCTCGACGGCATCGAGGTCGAAGGCGCTTCAGGCGGCGGCCTCGTTAAAATCCGCGCGAGTGCAAAGGGGCGCATCATCGCTGTGAGCCTCGACGACTCGTTACTGGTGCTGTCCGAAAAGCAAATGCTCGAAGATCTGATCACCGCGGCGTTCAACGACGCCCGGGCGAAGGCCGACGCAATTGCCGGTCAGGAAATGGGCAAAATGACGCAGGGGATTCCGCTGCCCCCAGGCTTCAAGCTCCCCGTTTAAGACAGCTGTCCAAGCCGTCGTTGCGTACGACGCCGATGCGGGCCGCAATCGAATTTCCGTAGCGGCGTGTATACCCCGTTGGTATCGTCGCTTCGCGCTTTTTGGGAAGCGGCAGGACTGCAGCCATGCGCGCAGCTTCGGTCGGGCTCATCGCGCTCGCGTCATGACCGAAGTAGTGTTTTGACCCGGCATTGACGCCATAAGTGGCAATCCCGGTCTCGGCGATGTTGAGATAGACTTCCATGATGCGGTGCTTGCCCCAGATCGTTTCGATCAACAGGGTGAACCACGCCTCGAGCCCCTTGCGGATATACCCGCCACCTTGCCACAAAAATGCATTCTTCGCGGTCTGTTGCGAGATCGTTGAACCACCTCGAATGACGCCGCGACGCTTGGCAACGACGCGTTCATTGCGTTTGATTGCCGCTTCGATCGCTTCGCGATCGAAACCGTGATGCGCGCAGAATTTGGCATCTTCAGCCGCGATCGCCGCGCGCGCCATATTGGGGTCGATTTGAGATAGCGGCATCCAGTCCTTCGACACGCTGTGCCCGCCGGCGACGTCTCGCAACATGGTGAGCGTAAACGGTGGGGGCACGAAACGGTAAGCGACGACCCACAGGATCGATCCAACGATCAAATATGCCGAGACGCGCCACGCGAAACGCCAAATGCGGGAGAAAAGGGGACGCGCGCGCGATGCAGCCATGTCGCCGCCGATACTGGCTTGCTCGACGCGCCGCAATCGGGGCTGGACGTACGGCCATTGACCTGCCGTTGCTGGCTATTGCCGTCCTCGCGTGTACGTCGAGGTGTAGCGGGTCTCCCGGTTTCCCGTTATGCGCTGCCCGCGGGCTCGACAGCCGCCCGGACCATCTGGCGCGGCCAGATGGAAGCTCTCAACGTCGGCCGCACTGCCTTGTTTCTCCGGCCTTGCCCGACAACCCG
>JAYVVA010000367.1:0-6469 GCA_043787435.1 Sphingomonadales bacterium
GGAGTTGAACTCGGCGACAGCGGCAAGATGCTCAAGGTTCAAAACATCGAGAATTTCGATCCGCGCGGATGGGATATGGCGTTGTTCGCGATCGGTTCGGAAGGGGCGAGCGCTCATGCCCCGCGTTTTGCCGCTGCGGGCTGTACAGTGATCGATAATTCTTCTCTCTACCGGATGGATCCGGATGTGCCGCTGGTTGTGCCGGAAGTGAACCCCGAGGCCATCGCCGGCTATGTGAAGCGCAACATCATCGCGAATCCGAACTGCTCGACCGCGCAGTTAGTCGTCGCGCTCAAGCCGCTGCATGATTATGCCAAAATCAGGCGCGTCGTGGTTGCCACTTACCAATCTGTTTCAGGCGCGGGAAAAGCGGGAATGGACGAGCTGTTTGAGCAGTCGCGTAACATCTTTGTTGGCGACAGTGCGGAGGCTCGCAAGTTTACCAAGCAGATCGCATTCAACGTGATTCCGCATATCGACAGCTTCCTCGATGACGGGTCGACCAAGGAAGAATGGAAGATGATGGTCGAGACGAAGAAAATCCTCGACACCAAAATCAAGTTGACGGCGACCTGCGTGCGCGTCCCGGTTTTCGTCGGCCATTCGGAGGCTGTGAACATCGAGTTCGAAAACGAGATTTCGGCAAAAAAAGCACAAAGCCTGCTCCGTGAAGCACCTGGCATCATGCTGGTCGATAAGCGCGAGGATGGCGGGTACGTCACGCCTGTAGAATGCGTCGGCGATTATGCGACCTATGTCAGCCGCGTTCGCGAAGACTCGACGGTCGAAAACGGGCTCAGTCTTTGGTGCGTTTCGGACAACCTGCGCAAGGGCGCAGCGCTCAATGCTGTGCAGATCGCGGAACTTCTGGGTCGGCGGCACCTCAAGAAAGCGGCCTGATTGGGAGGTCCTTCACGATGACTGACTTGCCGATCCACCGTTTTTCATCGTTCGACGGCGCTGAACTTGCCTACCGTGAACTCGGTGAGGGAAAAGCGGTTGTCTTGCTTCATGGCTATTTTTCTGACGCGCTGACCAACTGGGTTCGTTTCGGCCATGCAGCGGCGATTGCCGCGAGCGGCTTCCGCGTCATTATGCCTGATTTGCGGGCACACGGTTCGAGTGCAAAGCCGCACAATGTTGCGAGCTACCCACCGGACGTGCTTGCCGACGACGGATTGGCGCTGATCGACCATCTCGCACTCAGCGATTATGATCTCGGCGGCTATTCGCTGGGTGCGCGGACGACGGTGCGGATGCTGGTGCACGGTGCGACGCCGCGGCGTTGCGTAATATCTGGCATGGGATATTCTGGATTGACGGCAACGCGCCAACGCAGCACGCACTTTGCAAATATCCTCGATAACTTCGGCAGTTTCGAGAAATTCACGCCGGAATGGAATGCCGAGGCGTTCCTGAAAACAACTAAGGGCGATCCCGTCGCGCTACGCAATTTGCTCGAGAGTTTTGTCGATACGTCTCCTGACGCCATCGCCGAGATCGTCCTCCCGACGCTGGTCCTGTCGGGCGACGAAGACGTTGACAACGGGTCGGCGGCAGAGCTCGCCACAGCATTGCCCGACGCGACGCTCGTGCTGACACCGGGCGGCCATATGAGCGCTGTTACCAAGCCTGAACTGGGCCAGGCGATCGCGGCGTTCCTCGCCGCTTGATTCGTTCCCGGTCGTCCCCCAAAGCGCGGCGATAACAAAAACATTGGGAGGAGTCATTTGACGAAGATATTGGTTTCCGCGCTGGCGCTGGCCATCGCGACACCTTCGGTTGCGCAAACAGCTCCTCCAGCCCGAGCGCCGACGACTGCCGAGGCCGACGCATATGTCGCGGCTGCCGAAAAGGAATATTTCGAATACAGCGTCTTTGGAGGCCAGGTTGCGTGGGTCAACAACACCTACATTACGGACGATACAGATGCGCTGAACGCGCGTGTCGGCTCCGAGGGTACTGAATTGGGTGTCAAATTCGCCAAGGGCGCGGCCCGATTCAATGACGTCGCGGGCCTGTCTTACGACACGAAGCGCAAGCTTGAGTTCCTTCGCAACGGTCTTGTCTTGCCAGCCCCTTCGACGTCGGGGGCTGCAACCGAACTCAATACGATCGCGACGCGGCTGAACTCGACATACGGCAAGGGGAAGGGCACGCTCCGAGGACAACCCGTCAACGGCTCCGACATTGAAGCCGCCATGGGAACCAATCGCAACCCAGACGAGCTTAAGGAGATGTGGGGTAGCTGGCACACCAATGTTGGCGCGCCGATGAAGAACGATTACGCGCGCTTGGTCGAGATCGCCAACCAGGGCGCAAAGGAGCTCGGTTACGGCGATGTCGGCGCAATGTGGCGTTCAGGCTATGATATGACGCCCGAACAGTTCGCGGTGCTCACAGACAAACTCTGGGCGGAAGTCAAGCCGCTCTACGACCAGCTTCATTGCTACACCCGCGCCAAGCTGAACGAGAGATATGGCGACGCGGTGCAGGCTAAAACCGGGCCGATCCGCGCCGATCTCCTTGGCAACATGTGGGCGCAGGAATGGGGCAACATTTACGACATCGTCGCGCCCAAGGGCGCAGGCGATCTCGGTTTTGATACCGGTCAGCTGCTTGTTGCCAAGCGATACGACCCGCTCAAGATGGTCCATACCGGTGTCAATTTCTATTCATCGCTGGGGTTTGCCGAACCCGCGCCCACTTTCTGGGAGCGCTCGCAGTTCGTGAAGCCGCGCGATCGCGAAGTCGTCTGCCACGCAAGCGCCTGGGACATCGACCAGAAGGAAGATGTGCGCATCAAGATGTGCATCAAGGTCAATGGTGACGACTTCGTCACCATCCACCACGAACTTGGACACAATTATTATCAGCGAGCCTATAACAAGCTTCCCTACCTTTATCTGAACGGTGCCAATGACGGCTTCCACGAAGCTATTGGCGATACCATCGCGCTATCGATTACCCCGCAATATCTTGTTCAGATCGGCCTGCTTGACGCCGCCAGGGTGCCGGCGCCCGACAAGGACGTCGGCTTGTTGCTGAAACAGGCAATGGACAAGGTTGCGTTTCTTCCGTTCGGCCTCCTCGTCGACAAATGGCGTTGGGGGGTATTTGCCGGCACGATCAAGCCTGCGAACTACAACGCGGCGTGGACGGATCTGCGTCGGCAATATCAGGGGATCGTTCCGCCCGTTGCGCGCGACGAGACGAACTTCGATCCCGGAGCAAAATATCACATTCCCAGCAACACGCCCTACACGCGCTACTTTCTCGCAAGGTTGCTTCAGTTCCAGTTTTATGAAGCGGCATGCAAGCAGGCCGGCTGGACGGGACCGCTGCATCGCTGTTCTTTTTATGGCAATAAGGACGTCGGCAGGCGCTTCCATGCGATGCTCGAAATGGGCGCGTCGAAGCCATGGCCCGATGCGCTGCAAGCGTTTACTGGCAGTCGCGAAATGAGTGGCAAGTCGATGACTGCCTATTTCAAGCCGCTCATGATCTGGTTGCAGGCGCAGAACGAGGGGCGAAACTGCACATGGTAAATCAGCGCGACGACGTGATCCGGTGGCCTGCAGGGTTTGCACCTGCAGACTGTCCGGTCCACGTCGTCAACTGGATCGACATTGCTGCAGACGCATCAGTTGTGTGGGCGCATCTCGTGCGGGCAACGCAATGGCCGGTCTGGTATGCCAATGCGTCCGACGTGGCCATTGTCGGCGGTGGTCAAAACCTTGCCGAGGGCGCGCGGTTCCGCTGGCGCACATTCGGCGTTGGCCTCGACACGCGCGTGCTCGAATGGGTACCGGATACACGGATCGCCTGGCTGGCGACGTCGTTCGGCATCCGGGCGTATCACGCCTGGCTGGTTGTGCCGACCGAAACAGGGTGCACAGTGGTGACCGAAGAAACCCAGCGCGGTTTTGTCGCTGGGATGGGGAAACTACTGTTCCCAAACCGTATGCACGACTGGCATCAAAAGTGGCTCGTTGGCCTTAAAGCCCTTGCAGAGCGTTAGCGCGACATCTTACCACTGGCGTTGGCTAACGTCTGGCAAACCGACGTCCGTCCTTGCTGCCGGTATCTCGTTCTGGTCAAAAATGTCGCTTGCAACGGAGGCGCTTGCGCGGACATTACCATCATTCGAGGCGTCGGGTGTAAGCAGTAAATGGCGGCAGCAACGATGGCGCATTATGCCGTGTTGCGCCGGCCTGCCCCTCATCCCATATATCGTCGCATGACTGAAATATTTCCCGTACTCCCATTGCGCGACATCGTTGTGTTCCCGCAGATGATCGTCCCTTTATTCGTCGGGCGCGACAAGTCGGTGTCGGCGCTCGAGGCTGCGATGGCGGCCGACAAGGAGATTTTTCTTGTCGCACAACTGGATCCGGCCGAAGACGATCCCACGCGTGACGACGTTTATGATCTGGGTGTTGTTGCCAGCGTCGTGCAGTTGCTGAAACTTCCCGACGGTACCGTGCGCGTGCTCGTCGAAGGGAAGCGGCGCGCCAAGCTTGTCGAACTGACAAGCGTGGACGGTCATCTGGCCGCGACAATTGCCGAGGTCGCTGATCTCGAAGCGGAAGGGGCCGAAGTCCTGGCGCTGATGCGCTCCGTCGTCGATCAATTTGATAATTACGCCAAGTTGAACAAGAAACTGCCCGCCGAAACTGCAGTCCAGCTTGCCGATATCGAGGATGCTGGCCGTCTCGCAGATGCGGTGGCGGCCAATATTTCGGTAAAGGTCGCCGACAAGCAGGCGCTTCTGATCGAGGCCGACCCCGCCAAGCGACTCGAAATGGTTTTCGCGTTTATGGAAGGCGAGCTCGGGGTCCTGCAGGTCGAAAAGAAGATCCGCGGACGGGTCAAGCGTCAGATGGAAAAGACTCAGCGCGAATATTACCTGAACGAGCAGCTGAAGGCGATCCAGCGCGAGCTGGGCAACGATGGGGAAGAGGGCGACGGAAACGAAATCGCGGAGCTGACCCACAAAATCGCAAAACTCAAACTGTCGAAGGAAGCGCGGACAAAGGCGACTGCCGAGCTCAAAAAGCTAAAGACAATGGCGCCAATGTCTGCCGAAGCGACGGTGGTGCGTAATTACCTTGACGTATTGCTCGGTCTTCCTTGGGGCAAGACGTCGAAGCTCAAGAAGGACCTGGTTGCAGCGCAGGCGGTGCTTGACGATGATCATTACGCACTCGACAAAGTCAAGGATCGCATCGTCGAGTATCTTGCGGTGCAAGCACGCACTAACAAGTTGAAGGGCCCCATTCTGTGCTTGGTCGGTCCACCGGGCGTCGGTAAGACATCGCTGGGCAAGAGCATTGCCAAGGCGACGGGCCGCGAGTTCATACGACAGTCTCTAGGCGGGGTCCGCGACGAGGCCGAGATTCGTGGCCACCGTCGCACCTACATCGGCTCGTTGCCCGGCAAGATCGTAACCAACTTGAAAAAAGCCGGAACATCGAACCCGTTGTTCCTTCTCGATGAAATCGACAAGCTCGGTCAGGATTTTCGCGGCGATCCGGCATCAGCGCTGCTTGAGGTCCTCGACCCCGAACAGAACGGCAAGTTCCAGGATCATTATCTGGAGCTCGACATCGACCTTTCGGATGTGATGTTCGTGACCACCGCGAACACGCTCAACCTCCCGCAGGCGTTGCTCGATCGCATGGAGATCATTCGGCTCGAAGGGTACACCGAAGATGAAAAGGTCGAAATTGCCAAGCGCCACCTGATCGAAAAGCAGATCGCCGCGCACGGACTGAAAGGCAATGAGTTTGTCCTGACGGACGAGGGCCTTCGGTCGCTGATTCAGCATTACACCCGCGAGGCGGGGGTCCGCACGCTTGAGCGTGAGATCGCCAAGCTTGCGCGCAAGGTGCTCCGTCAGATCCTCGAAAAGAAAATCGAAGGCGTCACGATTACCGCCGACAATCTCCACGAGTTCGCTGGCGTGCAGAAATTTCGCCACGGCCTTGGCGAGGAAGAAAACCAGATCGGCGCGGTGACTGGGCTTGCGTGGACTGAAGTCGGTGGTGAGCTTCTGACGATCGAAGCTGTCACCGTGCAGGGCAAGGGCATGGTGCGCTCGACAGGCAAGCTCGGCGATGTAATGGGAGAGTCGATCCAAGCTGCGCTGAGCTTCGTCAAGGCGCGCGCACCGTCGTACGGCATCAAGCCGAGCCTTTTCGCGCGCAAGGACATTCACATCCATCTGCCCGAAGGGGCAGTTCCCAAGGATGGCCCGTCTGCGGGGATTGGAATGGTGACGGCGATGGTCTCCACGTTAACCGGCACGCCGGTGCGCCACGACATTGCCATGACTGGTGAGGTCACGCTTCGAGGCAGAGTGCTTCCTATCGGCGGGCTGAAGGAGAAGCTACTTGCTGCGCTGCGCGGCGGTATCACTACGGTCCTTATCCCGCAGGAGAATGAAAAGGACTTGGTCGAAATCCCG
>JAYVVA010000368.1:0-8122 GCA_043787435.1 Sphingomonadales bacterium
AAACAACCCGTCTGGATCGCCCGGGTCGCTGCCGTCGGGCGCTGTGCCTTGTCCAATTATCTTTCCACAAGCATTGCCGCGGGGTTCGTCTTCTATGGCTATGGGCTTGGCCTTTATGGGCATGTGTCACGCGGACAGGCTTGGATCGTCGTACCGCTCTTCTGGCTCGTCATGCTCTCGTGGTCGAAGCCGTGGCTCGAACGTTTTCGCTATGGTCCATTTGAATGGTTGTGGCGCAGCCTGTCACGTGGAAAGCTAGCACTGCTGCAGCGCTGATGTCGAACTCTGGCAATACTCCGGTCGATACGCTCGGATAATTGTTAGCCTCGATCCGGTAGCGAGCGACTGACAATTGTCTTCAGCTTTGGTCGAAACCAGCCGACAACTAGATTCTGCCAAATCCCTGGTTCGCCACGGGAACGCGTTTGCCGAACCCGCGCCGTTCAACGAGAGGATTGATCTCGGCATCAAACAACGTCTGGGTTTCGTTGAATAGCGGACGCAGACGCACAACTTCGGGGAGAAATTCGCTTGGAGACTCGCGGTGCTCGACGCACTGGCGCGCAAACGTCTCAATATGCTCGGCGAGGTCGGCGAGCGCATCTGCCCCAAACTGGCGTGCCTCGCCCTTCAGCGTGTGCGCGGGAATGACGAGCGCGATAGCATCGCCTGCGCGCATCGCTGCCTCGAGCGCAGCAACCGATTTGGCCCCATCCTCGCGGAAGTAACCCAGAATACGAATAAAGCCCGCCCCAAGCTCGACGCGCGCCTGCTGAAAACTATCCCAATCAATGATCGGTTTGTCTGACACGTCATACACTCCGGCGGTTGCGGTCCCCACGCTTTCCCGATGCGGTACTAGACGACATTGTGTAAAGGCAGTGTTACCGTTCCACCCTTACTGGGTTGAAAACGGGTTTTTAGGCGCGCGGAATGTCAGCCGGATAGGCACCGCCCCGAAATCCAGTTCGCGGCGCAGACCATTGACCAGATAACGGCGATAGCTCTCGGGCAATTCGTCAACGCGCGTCCCAAAAATCACAAAGCTCGGCGGACGCGACTTGATTTGGGTCGCATACCGCAACTTTATCCGGCGACCTCCGGGCGCAGGCGGCGGGTTCGCCTCCAGCGCGCGTTCGAACCAGCGGTTGAGGCGGCCAGTCGAGACTCGACGGCTCCAGGCCGCTCGCGTGTCGAAGGCGACCTTCATCAATGTGTCGAGGCCCCTACCTGTTGTAGCCGACAACGTCAGGAGGGGGACACCGCGCACCTGGGCAAACCCGTCATCGAGTGCTGCGCGGATACCTTGATACAGCGGCGCACCGTTTTCGACCGTGTCCCACTTGTTCAGCGCGAAAACCATAGCGCGCCCTTCCTCGTAAATCTGGTCCGCGATCCGCAAGTCCTGCGCCTCGAGCCCCCGCGTCGCATCGAGCAGCACGACGACGACTTCGGCGAAGTCGATCGCGTTCTTTGTGTCCATCGCCGAAAGCTTTTCGAGCTTGTCGTCGACCTTTGCTCGGCGGCGTAGCCCGGCAGTATCGATCAATCGGACAGCGCGACCCCGATCATTGTCGAACCATTCCCAATCGATGCTGATAGAATCGCGCGTAATCCCCGCTTCTGGCCCGGTAATCATCCGGTCCTCCCCCAGCAATTTATTAACCAACGTCGACTTCCCCGCATTTGGTCGCCCGACGATCGCAAGTTTCAACGGCGCTTCATCGTCGTCATAATCGGGGTCAACCAGATCAGCCTCGTCATCGGCCATCTCGCCCCCAGAGCTAGGCGGTGCAGCGCGTTCGAGAACAACAGACGCCGGTTCTGAAACAGGAATTTTTGCGGTGGCGGCATCGATCAATGGTAGCAGCGCCTCAAAAAGGTCAGCGAGTCCCTCGCCATGCTCGGCGCTGAATGGCACCGGCTCGCCGAACCCCAGCGCGAAGCTCTCATACACGCCCGAGTCGCCTGAGCGCCCCTCGGCTTTATTAGCGATAAGCACGACAGGAGTTGCCGATTGGCGCAGCCATCTTGAAATTTCCTCGTCGAGGGGAACGATCCCCGCACGCGCATCGATGACGAATAGCGCGACATCGGCCATATCAACGGCAGCCTGCGTCTGAGCGCGCATCCGCCCGGGCAGCGTCGCCGCATCTTCGTCCTCAAAACCGGCGGTATCGACAATGCGGAATTTGAGACCCAGCAGTTCGGCATCGCCCTCACGCCTGTCGCGCGTGACGCCCGGACGATCGTCGACCAGCGCGACACGTTTGCCGACCAGTCGGTTGAAAAGCGTCGATTTGCCCACATTTGGCCGACCGATGATAGCGACGGTCGGTTTGTTCATCAGCGAAACGCCGAAATCCGGCCCGAATTGTCAAGGATGTACAGGGTCGAACCGGCGACGACCGGCTGCAGAAAGATCGGCGCACCGACATCCTGAGTGGCCACAACCTTGCCGTCGGCTGGCGAAACATAAGTGACCTGCCCGTCCGAGTTTGCCAGAACAAGGCGGTTGCCCGCGAGAACAGGACCGGTCCAGTTGATCGGACCGTTTTTGGCCTTGTTCTTGTGATAACGCTGTAGCTGCGACACCCAACGCACCTTGCCGGTCGCGCGCGCCACACACAGTAGTTTGGCTTCGTCAGTCACAACAAACACCCATTCGCCCGCAACCCAAGGCGTGGCAATTCCCGCGATGTTAAGTTCCCAGATGCGTTGTCCGGTGACGAGCTCGAGGCTGACCATCCGGCCGCCTTGTCCGATCGCAAAAACTCGGCCGCCGTCGATGACCGGGCTGGCATCGATGTCGCTCAACGTCGAGACCGAAGTGTTGACGCTTGTCCGCGACAGTGCGTCTCCCCACAATGTGCGGCCGTTCTCGTATCGATAGGCGATGAGATCGCCTGACGAGAAGCCCGACACCACAGTCGACTGGGCGATTGCGGGTGCTGCAACCCCGAAAATACCTGCTGTCTGCACAGCAGCGGCTTCACTCCACTGCGTCGATCCGTCCGTCGTGCTGAGCGCAAAAATTTGGTTATCCTGGCTCATCGCATAGACGCTTCCGGATGCTATGGAAGGAGCACCGCGAAGCGGGCCGCCAGGACGCTTTTTCCAGATGATCTTGCCATCTGCTGCGTTGAACGCGGCAATGTCACCGGCGCCATTCGTCGCATAGAGCATCGCGCCATCGACGCTTACGCCGCCGCCAAACACGATGCGGCTCTGTTTCTTGCTCTCTGCGCCGAAATTCGTCGACCAGCGCTGCGCGCCGGTTGCGGTGTCATAGGCGTGGATCGTGGCAGCTGTGTCGATGGCGTACAATGTCTTGCCGGAAACCACGGGTGCGGCTGCCAGACGTTCCGCCTTCGTCACGCCGGCGATTTTGGCTTCCCATGCCCGCGATGGCGACCCGCTCAGCGCGAGGTGGCCCATCGACTTGGCGGCGTTGCCGCCCGGCTGGGCCCAGTCCTCATTCACAACCGGTTGGGGCAGCAAGACCTGAACATCGGCGATTGAAGGTTCGACAGTCGCATCGTTCTCGCTTGTCAGGATCGGGATGCGTTCGCCGAGCACGGCCGTCTTCGGCTTGCTTGCCTTGAAAATGCCACAGCCCCCGAGCGCCAGAATGGCGATCATGGCGGGCGCGAGCGCCAGCGCGCGTCGATTGCTCTTCGTCATTATCAGTTCCTGCCCTTGCCGGCCGCCGGTGTAACATCGACCCCCAGTACGCTCGCCAGCTGAACGCTGCGCGAACGGATCGATTCGGGAACGCCCTCGTCCCTGGCCATAGCTGCGAACATGGCAGCCGCGTCTCGGTTCTTGTTCATTTTCATATAAGCAATCGCTGTCATCTCACCTGCGCTGCCGAACCAGGGTTGCCCCGAGATCGCGAGTGGTTTCAGCCGATCGACAACCTGTTGGGGCCTTAATGTGTCGAATTCCGATGCCGTTTGGCGGATCACTGCAACGTCACGAAATGGCTGCGCGATCGAAGTATCGGCCGCGATGCGTGCATAAGCCTGGGCCGCACCCTTCATGTCGTTCTTAGCAAGCATCGAAGCGGCAAGCGCCAGCTTTGCCGATGCCTGATACCCGGACGACGCCGAAGTCGAAAGGATCGTGAGTTCGGTTTCGGCCTTTTGCGAACGATTTTCACTCAAGTCATCGAGCGACTGCGACAGCTTTTCACCTTCAACACCGGCCACTGCACTGCGATTGCTCTGCCACCACAGATAAGCGCCAAACGCGATCAGCCCGGCCACAACCGCGCCAATCAAGACGCGTCCCCATCTTTTCCAAAACCGCGCGGCAGTATCGAGACGGACTTGCTCGTCAACTTCGCGCAGGAAAGCTTGATTAGTCTGCGGCGGGAGCGCCAAGGGTCGTCCTTTCGAGGTATGGGCCGCAGCGCCTTAGCCGCCGCTTTGTCTTGCCGCTAGCCCTGCTCTTACGCCTTATGTGCGTAGATCTGGTCCTTCGTTGGAAAGGCACGAGAACGAACATCAGCAGCGTAGGCAGTGGCGGCGTCGCCAACAAACCCAGACATATCGCCATATCGTTTAACGAAACGCGCCGTGCGCTCGAACAAGCCAAGCATATCCTCGGTCACCAGAACCTGCCCGTCGCAATTGGCCGAGGCACCGATGCCAATTACGGGCACGTCCACACGCGCCGTCACCGCATCGGCCAATGGCTCGATTACCCCCTCGAGCACCATCGAAAATGCTCCGGCCTGCGCCACGGCTGTGGCATCGTCGAGAATCCGCGCATATTCTGCTTGGCTGCGCCCACGTGCTCCATAGCCACCGAGTAAATTAACGGCCTGCGGCGTCAGACCGACATGAGCCATAACGGGTATGCCCCGCGCGGTAAGGAACGCGATGGTTTCGACCATCGCCTGTCCACCCTCCAGCTTGATCGCCGCGCAGCCCGTCTCGGCCATGACCCGACTAGCGCTCGCAAATGCCTGTTGCGGCGATGCTTCGTAGCTCCCAAACGGCATGTCGACGACGACGACACTGTGGTAGCTTCCCCTGACCACGGCAGCGCCATGCGCACACATCATGTCGAGCGTGACCGGCAAGGTGGAGGGAAGTCCATAGATCACCTGTCCCAGCGAATCGCCGACGAGAAGCAAATCACAATGCGGATCGAGCAGTTGCGCCATTCGAACGGTGTATGCAGTCAGCATCACAAGAGGTTCGGTCGTCGCGCTCTTGTCCTTACGCGCCCGAATCGCCGGCACGGTCATGCGTTTCATCGGAGCGGGCGTGGGATTTGCGCGACTTGTCGACGTGTCGAGGGTGAAGGTAGTGGACATGACGCCGAGCCTAGCGGGTCAAACCAGCTTCGTCATCCGACCTTGACGCCCTTCCAAAATGCAATGCGATCCCGGATCTCGGCAGCGGCGGCTTTGGGGTCCGGATAATACCACGCAGCGCCGACGTTCTCCGACCCGTCGACAACGACGTTGTGATAATGCGCAGTCCCCTTCCACGGGCAGGTGCTGATCGTGGCATTGTCAGTCAGCAACGCAGCGTTTACGCTTTCGCGCGGAAAATAGTGATTGCCCTCGACAACCACCGTGTCGTTGCTTTCCGCAATCGTAACGCCGTTCCAAATTGCGTTGACCATTATCTCACCCTCGAAAAGCCGTAACCTCAATCTCGATCTTCATGTCGGGAGTCACGAGGCCAGTTACAATACAGGTTGCCGCCGGGCGGATTGAACCAAACATCTCCCCGAGCACCGGCCCGACGACATTCCAATCGGCTGCATCGGCCAGGTAGTAGGTCGCGCGGACCACGTCATTTGTGGAAAATCCCCCCTGCGTCAGCGCCTCGGCAATCGTGCTCACGGCATTGCGTGCCTGATCGCAAACATCGGTTGGCATTGTCATCGTGACATAGTCAAAACCAGTCGTTCCCGCGACAAAGCACCAGTCGCCTTGGACGACGGCGCGCGAATACCCGACAACCGCCTCAAACGGCGAACCCGAGGAGATCAGCTTGCGCGCCACACCTAACGGCCCCGCGGCGGGCCGCCCCGACCACCCCCGCTGGGACCACCGCCGCGTGGCGGGCGCTTTGTTTCCACGATCGGCGCCTTTCCCGGGCCACGCGGCCGGCGAGGACCCTCAGTGCGCGGCGGGCGCGAACCCGTCGGCAGCGGCCGTGTCGGCGTCCCCTTCGCCACGGTATAACCCTCCTTCAGCAACCTATTGAATGTTGCTCGGGTACTGTCGCGCACGGCGGTTTGGACTTCTTTGGGCAGATCGGCGAGCGTCGTATTTCGGTGCACGGCGCCCAACTCGCGCGCGAGCACATTGGGAAGACCGCCGGAGGCACTCTTCCAAGCAGTGATGGCGTCGAGCACGGCAGCAACAATGCTATCCTGCACGAGATCGGTGGCTGACTTTTCCATGACGCTGTCAAAGCCACGCGCCGGCGTGCGGGTCAAGCGTCGAGCGCGCGCTCCTCGATAGAAAAGGTCGTCCCTGACGAATAAGGGGCGGCCGGACGGTGCTCGTACAATCGCGGATCAATCTTCGCGACGATGCCAGTCGCGATCATCATCGCCGCAGCGAACCCGATCGCCGTTCAACTGGCGCTCCCGCCAGGCGTGTTGGGGCCATTCACGCTCGCGTTCCCAGCGCACGCGCCGTTCCCAACGCGCGCGCGCGCCAGTCGACCACCCGACGGCGATAATACCGATCGCCTCGGTAACCGTAACCATAGCCGCGGTTGTAGCTACTGTAGCGCGGACCGACACTCAGCGTAACGCTCCGATAGGTTGGCGCCGCGACGGGCGACACCACGCCCACCATGGACGAGGCGGCAAGGGCAGCCGCGTACAAAAACTTGCGTAACATGTTTTCATCTCCGGTACGTGGCGTGGGGCCACGAGCCGATGGGATAGCGATGCGCCGCTGGCGACAGCCAGAACGGGCACAAAATGTGAGCTTCAAGTAGAAAGCTTGGATGCCCAGTCGTCGGGCTTGAAGCCGACGAGCAGCAGCTGCGCATCTTCCACGATCGGTCGTTTGATAAGGCTGGGTTGCTTCATCATCAAATCGACAGCTTGGACTCGATCGATCCCGACAATGGTCGTAGAAGGTAATTTCCTGAACGTTGTGCCCGCGCGGTTCAACAGCGGTTCCCACCCGACGGCGTTGATCCAGCGATTGAGCGTGCTCGCGTTGACGCCGAGTTTTTTATAATCGTGGAAGGTGTAGCAGATGCCCTTTACTTCAAGCCATGCGCGCGCTTTTCTCATCGTATCGCAATTGGGGATGCCATATAAAGTTGGTTTCATGAGCTTCGTCTAGTCAACTCGCGTGACCCTCGCCAGCGGAGTTAGCGCCTGTCGGCTTGATGGGCGCCGACCTAGCATGCGCCGCCCCTCACTTGGACAGCGAGCGGAAACTTTCCCGTCCATTCGGCTGATTTCAGAGCGGAATGGCTCAAGAGCCGCGTTGAACGGGCGGCTGCGATCCGAATTCTGCTATCGCTCGGGGCTCGCAACCGGTTTGACCTCGGACAGATCAATTTCGTGACATCCGGCGATACCGGTTCCGAACGCTTCTTGAGCAAATGGCAGAGCGCGATGGTGGCATTGCTTCAGGCAAAGGTCTGGTCGAGACCAGTACGCGGCGGCCAAAATATGAGCGTGTCGCGGCACAGTGTCGCAACGCGACCACACGAATCTTGTTGCTTTGCCTACCATTCCAATGACGACAGCTGAATCAACTTGAACGCGTGTGCCGGGGTTTGGCAACAGCAAAAACCGATCAACTCAGGCTTCGCAAGTCGCTCGATTGCTTCGCCATTCTTTGACTCGGAGATTCACGCGAGGCCGGCATTGGCAAGCCGATGGAGCGGAATCCGGGGCGCGAATAGGCTGTTCATATTCGCCTGATTCACTGCATTCGCGGTCCACAGATCACTTGCAGATGCGAAATTTTTCTCAGAATTTAACAATTGAAAGCTTGCCACAAGTCATCGAGCGCGATCGTTCCCAAGGCCATGACCCGATCAGCGGCCCCATAATAAACATGGAGTTCATTGCCTACGATCAGGGCGCCGCAGGCAAACACGACATTCCCAAAAAAGCCATG
>JAYVVA010000369.1:0-1842 GCA_043787435.1 Sphingomonadales bacterium
GCCGGTAGTTCCTGTCGAAACGCTCAAAGCTGTGACACAGGAGTTGTCGTCCGACGCTTACGCTGGTCGCGCGCCGACCAGTGCAGAGGAACCCAAGACAATCAAGTACATCGCCGACCGCATGGCGAAGGCTGGGCTGAAAGCGGGCAATCACGGCAGCTGGTATCAAGATGTACCCATGGTCGAGATTGCTGCGACGCCAACTTCTATGAGTTTTAGTGGCGGCGCTGCACCGGTAAGTCTTGTCTACAAAACCGATATGGTCGTCGGCACGCTGCGCGTCGTGCCAAAGGTAACGATCGACCAGAGTGACGTAGTCTTCGTTGGCTATGGGATCACCGCCCCGCAACTCGGCTGGAATGACTATGCCGGGGTTGACGTGAAGGGGAAGACCGTTCTCATCCTGATCAATGATCCCGACTGGGAATCGCCAACGCTCGAGGGAAAGTTCGGCGGACGGGCGATGACGTATTACGGGCGCTGGACGTACAAATACGAAGAAGCAGCCCGACACGGAGCAGCCGCAGCAATTATTGTCCACGATACGGTGCCCGCCGCCTATCCGTTCGACGTCGTTGTGTCTTCGTGGGCGAAACCGCGGCTGAACCTTGATGCACCAAACAACCATATGGACGAGAGTGCTGCGATTGGCTGGATGACTAGCCCTGCGGCAGCCCGCGTCTTCGGGGCCGCGGGACAGGATTTTACCAAGTTGCGCGATGCCGCCAAGACAGCCGGGTTCAAAGCTGTGCCGATGAGTGTCAAGATGAGCGTTGCCATGGAGAACACGATCCGCAGGCAGAACTCGAGAAATGTCATCGGCATTCTGCCAGGCAAAACACAACCGAATGAATATGTTCTCTACTCGGCACACTGGGACCATCTAGGGCGCTGCCTGCCGGTGAAGGGAGACGGCATTTGCAATGGTGCCCTCGACAATGCGAGCGGCGTCGCCGGCTTGATCGCCATTGCCGAAATGAACGCCCGATCCGGTCCCGCTGAGCGCAGCCAGGTGTTTCTTTCGGTTACGGCAGAAGAATCGGGCCTGCTCGGCTCCCAATATTATGCCGAACACCCCATCTATCCGCTCGCCCGAACGGTCGGCGGCGTCAACATGGACGGGCTGAACGTGCTCGGTAAAACCCGTGATGTAACCATCGTCGGGGTCGGCAAGTCCGAGCTCGACGACTATGTCGCGCGCTGGGCAGCGAAGGGCGGGCGCACAATCACGCCCGAAGCGAATCCTGAAAAGGGCCATTACTACCGCTCGGACCATTTCAGCTTTGCCCGCCTCGGCGTGCCGATGGTGGCTGCTGGTTCAGGTAACGATCTCGTTCAGGGCGGCGTCGCTGCGGGGCGCGCCGCGGCCGACGATTATGTCGCCAACCGCTATCACAAGCCGCAGGACGAGTACGACCCCAAGTGGAACTGGGACGGTGCGGTACAGGATCTGGAGATGTACTATGGCGTCGGTCGCGAGCTGGCCGACAGCGCGGCGTGGCCCAACTGGGCACCCACGGCGGAGTTCCGGGCAATCCGCGACCAGTCGCGCCGTGGCAAATAACCGCGACCGAGCATTCCTGCTTTCGCGTCGTTGATGGGCTGGGTAGAGGAGCCACATGCTATACTTGCCTCCCGAATGGTCTCCACACGACAGCGTTTGGGTCGGCTTTCCCAGCGCGCCCGACCTGTGGCTCGACGACTTGGAGAACGCCCAAGACCAGGTTGCGGCGTTCGCACGCGCCATCCACTGTAGCGGCAAGGGCGAAACCGTCCGACTAATCTGCGCCAACGCGGACGCTGCCGACCGCGCTGCGTTGTTGCAGACCGGCGCTGCGATCC
>JAYVVA010000370.1:0-1663 GCA_043787435.1 Sphingomonadales bacterium
CTTGCACCGCTCGCGCGACGAACTAGCGGCTTCATGCCACTCGACCTCGCCGTGCAGCACCTGCACGGCGCGCCGAATGCCGCTGCGATCGCGCTATGCGGTATCGTCGCAAGCACGTCGCTCATGACCGCCATGCTGATCATGGTGACGAGCTTTCGCGGCGCAGTTGATGAATGGCTCGGCGAAGTCCTGACCGGCGACCTCTATGTGCGCAGCGAGCCCGGTACGAACGGCTTCGACCGGCGGGCCCAAGCGATCCTGCGGGCCGTCCCCGGAGTTGACGCGATTGTGTTCAACCGACAGCTCCCGATCACGCTATCAGTTGACCGGCCGCCGATGACATTGATCGTACGCAGGGCTAACTCCGCACAAGAACGTGCGATCATGATCGGACCCGAACGTCCGGCTCCTCCAAATACGATCGGCATCTCCCTGTCCGAGCCAGCGGCGCGGGTGTTAGGTTTGAGGGTCGGCGACACGCTCACGCTGCCGATAGCACCGGGACGCAGGTTCGGCGTAACGGGCGTCTGGCGGGACTATGCCCGCCAACAGGGTGCAGTGGCGATCGACGACGACGTCTACACGGCTCTGACAGGCGACGCCGTGCGCGACGACGCAGCGATCACACTGAGGCCCGGTGCTAATCCCGCAACCGTGCGACGCGCCCTGATCGCCGCGGCTCCGCCCGCTTGGCGCAACAGCATCCAGATCGCCGAACCAGCAACATTGCGTCGCTTCGCGCTCTCGCTCTTCGACCGCAGTTTTGCGATCACCTATGCGCTCGAAGGTATCGCTATCGTTGTTGGTCTTGCTGGTGTTGCAGCGACGACGTCATCGCAGGCGATTGCCCGCACGCGTGAGTTCGGCATGCTGCGCCATATCGGTCTTTCACGGCTTCAGATTGTCGCGATGCTCGGGGCAGAGGGAGCGTTACTCGGCGGTATTGGCGGCATCGCCGGGATCACGCTTGGTATCGCCATTGGACAGGTGCTCATTCACGTCGTCAATCCCCAGTCGTTCAACTGGACGATGACCACACGCCTTCCTTTCGCAGCGCTGATCGGAGTCATCGTCGCGCTCGTCTTGGCAGCAACGCTGACGGCGATCCTGGCAGGGTTGCGAGCGGCATCGATCGATGCAGTGCGCGCTGTACGGTCAGACTGGTGATCGCTTGGGTCGTCCGATTGTTTTTTGCCGCGTTGCTCGTGGCAGCTGCGCCTGCGCCCTATCCGATCGTAACACCGGGACGCGGTTTTGCCTTTCCTGCCGACCACGGTGGACATCCGGATTATCGCACTGAATGGTGGTACGTTACGGGGAACCTGCGTGCCGACAACGGACGGGAGTTCGGCTTTCAAATTACATTTTTCCGCGTGCGGCCGCGCGTCGACCGGGCTAATCCCAGCGCCTTCGCGGCCCGCCAGATCCTATTCGCGCATGTTGCTTTATCCGATGCGCAGTCAACACGTTTGCTGCACGACAGCCGCAGCGCACGGGCCGGGTTCGGCATTGCCAACGCGCGGCTTGGCGACGGCGACGTTGCAATCCGCGATTGGCGGTTGGTCAGGCGTTCGGACGGGATCTGGCGTACCCGCGTAGCTGCACGCGGGTTCTCGCTCGATCTCGCCCTTAAACCAACGCAGCCGCCCCTCCTCCAAGGCAA
>JAYVVA010000371.1:0-3268 GCA_043787435.1 Sphingomonadales bacterium
CCCCGGCCGCGCCGCGATAGATTCTCCAGCACCATCGGGCGAACAATCGCTGCCGCGCGCTAGCCGCGGCAATCCTCAATGACACGCGAGAATTCGGGCCAGGCAGGCACAACAATATCGCGCGCGCCGACCGCAATTGTGAAGCGGCCGCGGCTGAATGCGAGCGCATCGAGAATGCTGTCGGTTGGCCCGATCTCGGCAGTCAGATAGACAGGCGTCGTGCCGGTCGGCAGCGCGGTGAACCCCTTAGAGGTGGTCGCTGCGCGCAGCATCATTGTTGCCGGATCGTTGCCGGGTATCGACACGAAAATTCGGTTTCCCGCCCGGTCACACCGAATGACAAGCACCGCGTCGGCATTCGCCAAACCAAACAGTGCGCGCGAGCCGCGGGCGTCGGTTTCATACGTCCAGATGCCCGGCAAAACCGGTGGGTCCGCAGGTTCGGGCAGCACGGACGTTGGCGCCGGCGTTGCAACCGTCGGACGCTGGGCCGGTACGATCTGGGGGGCGCGCGCCGGCTGCACGCAGCCCGATACCAAGCCAAGCGCGACAATCAGGGGAAAAGTGACGAACCGCATCCCAAGCAGGTCTATGGTGCGCGACGACGCTTCACAACCCACGCCGCTTGCCCGTCGCTGCCCGTTCGTCGCATAACCAGCACAGGTCGTTGAAAGGCCCGGGAGAAGCCGAGAGATGGCAATCGACACGAAGCGCCTGCGTTCGATCATTGGCGGATCCGCAGGTAACCTTGTCGAATGGTACGACTGGTTCGCCTTTGCGACCTTTGCCATTTACTTTGCGCCAGCGTTTTTCCCTAGGGGCGACCTGACTGCCCAGCTGCTGAACACGGCAGGCATTTTTGCCGCCGGGTTTGCGATGCGGCCCCTCGGCGCCTGGCTGATGGGGATGTACGGCGACCGCCGCGGCCGCAAGGCAGGGTTAACGCTGTCCGTCGCTATGATGGCGGTTGGCTCGCTCATCATTGCCTTCTCGCCGACCTATGCGCAGGTCGGCATCGCCGCGCCCGTCATTCTGGTAATCGCCCGTATCGTGCAGGGCCTATCGATCGGCGGCGAATACGGATCGAGCGCGACCTATCTGTCTGAGATGGCCCCCGACAACCGGCGAGGCTTCTGGTCGAGCTTTCAATACGCCACGCTATCGGGCGGGCAGCTGATCGCCATTCTCGTCGCGCTGGTACTGCAGGCTACGCTCAGCGAGACCGAGCTCAAGGCGTGGGGCTGGCGCATTCCGTTCGTGGTGGGTGCGTGCCTTGCGCTCGGTGTTTACGCGTTGCGCAGAAACCTCGCCGAAACGCGGGCATTCGAGGGCGTCGCTGGCAGCGACGGCGTGGTCGTCCAATCGCGTTCGACATTGCGCATGCTGTGGCGCGACCATCGGCGTGCCGCCATTTTGGTCGCCGTCATATCGGGGGGGGGCGGCATGGCATCCTATGCCTTCACCACGTACATGCTCAAATACCTCGTCAACACCGCCCATTTTGCAAAGGAAACCGCCACCTACATCATGGCCGGCGTACTGGTCTGGTCGGTCTGCATCCAACCGCTATGGGGCCTGTTCGCGGACCGCATCGGGCGCAAACCCGCGCTGTTGACTGCAGGCATCGGCGTCGGCGTGGTCGCGGTTCCCGTGTTCACCGCGATTGCGGTGACCACAAATCCCTGGGCTGCATTCCTGATCCTGCTGATCCCGATCACGCTCCACGGCGGCTATACGTCGACCAATGCGATGGTGAAGGCCGAGCTGTTCCCGCCGCATATTCGTGCGCTGGGTGTCGCCTTTCCCTACGCAGTGGGCAACACGGTGTTGGCGGGAACCGTCGAATACGTCGCCCTGTCGTTCAAAGAGCGTGGGATCGAGAGCGGGTTTTTCTGGTACGTAACCGCTGTGCTCGCCATCACCACAGTCGCCTTTCTGATGCTCCCGGAAACCAAGGGACGCAACTTGGACTCCGACAAATAGCTATTTCTTGCCCAAGAGTGCCATCACCGCGTCCGTCATCGTGATTGCACTGGTCACGATGCTTGGCTTTGGGTCAATCCTAACAGGCCTGAGTGGTCGCCAGCGACACGCGGACCGCCAGCTTGGGCTGCATCGAACGCAGACTGCGGCGTGCCGCCAACCGCGAAGTAGAACCCGGGCGCCTTCAGATCGGGCTGGACAAAATAGGCGAAATCCTCCGCAACCATGTCCTTTTGTTCCCATGGGCGAACGGTTGCTGCGCCCAGATTGCGCTTGCCAAGCCCGCCTCCGCAGTGAAGTCCCATCAGTTCGCGCAACCGGCGCATGTCCATTCTCCTCGTCGGCATCAGCGTCTCCTTCCTCGAACGAAAACACCGTTAATCGGCTAGGCTCTGAAGTTCATCACCTGCGCGGCATCCCGTCGGAATGGTGCGCGGGATCAAATCGGAATGCTGCGCGGGATAACCCCGGAATCGGCAAAAGGGGCCAACAGTAACGACGCCCGGTGACAGCGGCTCCTTTTCGCGAGAAATAATGCCCCGCAAAGCGACATCGATCTGCGAAGCAATATAGACCGGGTCCTTGCCCAGCTGCGGCGCGGCGCCGTAGGTGGCGACCTCCCTTACCATCAGATCGACATTGTCAGCCGACGAGTGCTGCGTGAACAAGCGCCACAGCGGGAAGCAAACTGGCAAATTTCATCAGTAATCTCTGATGCATCCGGGGCTGACGACAACTGAGCCGTGCAGGGCGGCGCGGCGCAGCGACCGGGTGTCGCCGTCGAGGCCTGCGCGGGGGCCTCCCCGCAACCGCCGAGCCCCGACAGGGCGCTTGGCGCGCCTGTCGATCCCTAGGCGCCGGCCGAGACCATGCTGATCCTGCTCGCACTGGACTTGTCTCAGTGGCCTTCCTTGCCGGTACACTCACCGGTGCGCTTCCCCGTCAGATTCATTTTCATTGTCATCGCGGACATCGGCCCATCCTTGGCACCCCCGCCGCCCGCCGACTCCATCGTCATGGCGTAATTGGCGGGACCGTAGGAGCCTGACATTTTCATCGTCCGCACAGCACCTCCCTGATGACAGGTCATCTCGGCATCGATCTTGCCATTGCCCATCGTGTAGTGCGCGAACTTGCAACTTTTTTGTTCGCCGCCGAAGAACCCTTCCCTGGGGGCTTTTGCCTGATCAGGCGTCAGGCAACTCACAAAGGTTTTCGGCTTCCCCATCGCTGCCTTCATGCGCTCGGCCATCTGCGGTTGCATGTCGGGGATGTTCAAGTTGCT
>JAYVVA010000372.1:0-6632 GCA_043787435.1 Sphingomonadales bacterium
GATCTGTCCAAAATCGTAGTATCATTTGCGAAGGCTGACCGTGTCATGACTGCGCTCGATATGTGTTTACCGCGTTCGATTGCCCTTGCCCGAACGTTAGTCGCGTACGGACTTACGCCTACGCTGGTTCTCGCCGTGAAACTGCGGCCCTTCGAGGCTCATTGTTGGGTGCTAAACGGCGACATGGTCGTCGGTGACGACGTTGGGACTATCGCACCCTTCACACCGATTTTTATACTTTGAGCAGCTCCCGCTTTGTCGCACTCATTGCCCAAAGCATGGGCGCCCGGTCGGCTTGGGAAAAGCTAACCACGAGCGTATTTGCAAATAGTTTTACCATGAAAAAGCATGTTGTCGGTGATCGGCTCGTGCTCATTTCCGAAGTCGGTTCGACACTTGCGGTGGGCTGCGAGGGTTTTGTCGTCGGTAAGCTGTTCGGTTCTGGCAAAGCAGAGGCAGTAGCGGCGATCGATACGGAAACAGCTCGGTCCATCCTAACATCGCGTGGAGATGAGCTTATCGGTGCTTATTGGGGCTCCTATGTCGCAGTCTTTGCTGCGCGCCAGCGGTGCAGCATAGAACTAATTCGCGCGCCGCTCGGTGACCTCCCCTGCTACACGTGGCTATCGCCCTTTGGTCTTTTTGCCGCATCGGACGTCGACCTGCTCACCCGTTTTGGCGGGTTCACGGCAGAAATCGACTGGGCACAGCTCGCGCTACATCTTGCCGCACCAGATTTGCGCCGTCGTCGAACATGCCTCGTTGGCCTCGATGAATTGTCTGGCGGCGAGCGCCTTACTGATCTCGCGGCGCACCGCGCGATCGACGTCTGCTGGACACCTTGGAACTATACAGGCTCGGCAATGCGTTTTAATCTTCCCGTTGAAGCGGCATACCGCGTTCGTCACGCTGTCAACACCTCAGTAGCCGCTCAAGTCACTGACCATTCCAAGGTTTTGCTCCGCCTTTCAGGCGGGCTCGACTCTTCGATTTTGGCCGCAGCGCTGAAGCAGTCCGATGTTGATTTTGTAGCACACACGCTCGTGACGCGCGATCGGGGCGGCGACGAACGTCTCCATGCTCGGCGGGTTGCCGATCATCTTGGTGTGCAGCTAGTTGAGGTCCAACGAAATTGCGATTTTGTCGATATGGGTGTGTCAGCTGCCCAGGGACTGCCACGGCCGTCAGCTCGCGCTTTTGCTCAAGCCAGCGCGCGAAGCGCGCGAGAGGTAGCTCGCGCTTGCGGCGCGTCGGTAATCTTGGACGGCGGAGGCGGCGATAATGTTTTCGCTTCGCTGCAATCCACGGCGCCGGTCGCCGATTGCTTGAGGGCGGAAGGCGGCCGCGGCCACTTTTGGGAAACAGCGCGGTCGATCGGGATAGCCGCTCATGTCAGCACGTACGAAGTTGCACGTGGTGCAATCATGCGGTCAATAACACGCGGGCCCGAATTCCGATGGCCGGTCGATCTGAGTCTCCTGTCAGCAGCAGCGCGAGCTCAAGCGTCAACGGCTGGTGAGCATCCTTGGCTCTCGCCACCTCGCGGAGCGCTAGCGGGCAGTGCCGGTCATGTAGCACTCATTGCGGGTGCACAGTCTGTCGTTCAGAGCCGGAATCCTTGCGAAGCAGTTGCCGATGTCTCGCCTTTGATTTCACAACCTGTGGCTGAAACTTGCCTCCGTGTGCCGAGTTGGATGTGGACCCGAAACGGTCATAACAGGGTTGTCGCCCGCGACGCGTTTCGATCGTTTTTGCCGGCGTCGATTATCGATCGGCGAGACAAGGGCGCGCCTGATAGCTTCTTGGTAGAATTGCTCGACGGCAATTTGAAGCAAATACGCGGGATGCTCATGCATGGCTTCCTGGCGAAAAATGGGTTGCTTGATACAATTCAGGTCGATGGTGCTTTGGCGCCGACAGCCCGTGCCAAAGGCTTTGGCTACATCCGCATTATGCAACTCGTCGATGCCGAGGCGTGGGCGCGATCATGGATGGACCGACAGTGATCCGTCTGGACCTGCAGCATCGCGGCGCGTGCGCAAGGCCTTCCAACGAGCGTATTGCGCTATTTTACCTACGTCCGGATCGATCTTGTTCTGGAACCAGAAGGCAAACCAATCGATGTCGCGGTTGTAGACCGCGAGCCTATGCGCAGGCTGCCATTTGATGTGATGCTCGTTGGGGTAGACGTACATTTCAACGGGCTTGCCGCTTTCCCGCAGCGCAGTGAACGTCTCAAGTGCGAGGACATATTCGTCGTCCGATGCCTGAATCAGCAGCGGAGCGTTCATGTCGTTGGCATTGAGCGCCATCGAAAACGGCTTCCAAAATTTGAGATCGCTCCGGATTGAGGGCGGGTAGCCGAGTTTGCGGTTGAAGTCGGCCCAGGCAATGCCGCCATATGTCATGGTAGTTTTAATCTCCAGGCTACTCGAACTGATGGCTGCGGCAGAAAACACGTGGCTGTTAATGAGGGCGAACCTTGCGCTTGAGGCTCCGTCGCTGAGACCGGTGATGCCAATGCGTTTCGGGTCGGCTATTCCGCTCGAAACCACCCGCGCAACGCCAGTCAACATGGACGATAACTCGCTACGCCGTTCAGCCCAATTCCGGGTGCTCGCTCGGTTAATCTCTTCCCAAGTTTTAAGTTCTGGAAATGCCCGTGCAATCGATGGCGGGTCTTCGATGCTCAGTACGGCAAACCCTTGCGCAGCAAGAGGAAAGATTGGATATTCGTCGCCAGTGCCGCCTCGCAGGAAACCGTCGCTATGATATTGAACGACGATCAGCGGGAGAAGTGAGCCCTTGGTGTAGCCAGGCGGTAGGACGAGGTCGCCCCACGCAGGCAGTCCAAGATCGTTGCGCCACGTGAGACGTTCGACTGTGCCGAGGCGCAAAGCAGCGAATTCGAGATTCGGATCGTAAATCGTCGTCGTTTCTCCGGTATCGGGGTCAATGTCCGCGATCCGGCGTGGAAGCGTCGAGTTTTCGCGCAAGCAAAGGAATCTCGACTTGTGCGGTAAACACCCGAGCAGGACGTCGTTTGTGCTTGATAGGCGCCGCGGCGAACCCTTGCCGGGATACCAGCGGTAAAATGCTGTTTGGCTTTTTGCCCAGCCTTCGCGGCGCAGGTAAATGACGCTCTGCCCATCGCGGTCCCAGTAGAGCCGGTCGATGCCGTTAGCACAGGTTTCAGCCACACATCGTGCCTCACGCGCCTGGGGTTCGGCGAAGTGGATCCGTAAAGGGCTTAAGGGCGATGCATCATCGGTCTGCAACCAAGCGCGAGCGCCGCGACGATTGGCGATTTTGGCAAGAGTAGGAACGCCAGACTCGCGAACGGGTTCGACCAAATCGACATCGCTTTCGCTCGCCGACGATTTGCTACCAGTGGAAACTTCAATCCTGTCATAGTGCCGCGGCAAGTCTCCACTGATTTGCGGATAAGCGCCATATTCAGGTGAGAAGCGTGCGTCATAGATCCAGCCGGACTTGCCTTCTTCGATGCTTTGCGCTTCGCTTTCAAGCTGGCTTGGGCGGCTGGCGACGACAACATGGTTGTTATCAATCCAAGCCCAGGCGTCGATGTCTACCGCCGAGGTAGTTATGGGGCGGGCCGTGCCGCCAGTTCCATCAACATGCCAGAGCTGGGTGATGCCGTGGTCACGCCGCAAATAGGCAATCGACCGTCCGTTCTGCGACCATGCCGGCGTCACTGCATCGGGGAACCCAATCGAGGTCAGGAGCCCGCGTATATCATATTTAAGCAGGATTAGCTCGCCGCCGATGTCAATCACCTGCGGCACCGCGTTCGCTTTGATGTCGGCAACCATCAGCAGGCGACAATAGGCGTTTGTCGTCGGATCTCCCTCGTTCGTGATATAAGCCACCCGTGTTCCGTCGGGTGAAATTGCTAACGGACTGGGCAGTTCTGTCAGCGAGGAATCGGGCATCCCGATATCCCGAATACGAGCAAGGTCGTTTGTGGTAATCGACCTTGGGTTCTTATGGACTGTCAAAGGCGCTTGAGGTCCACATGCCGATGCAACCGCGGGAAATGTGATCGCGAGGCCCGCGGCGAACGCCATGTGCCCCGCCCTGACGCGAACGTTCACCATTTCTTCGCTATCGAAAAGCTGACGTAACGCCCGATGGGCGACTGGTTGGTGCTGTCGTACGGAGCCTCCAGAAAGTTGCCAACGATCTGGTCGGGCTTCGCGTTGAGGACGTTCTGGATACCAATTGTCAGATCGAGTCCGCCGAAAATACCGGATCGTGGCGTCGTGTAGCGTGCGGTTAAATCAAGACTCGTCAGACCCGCTATGGTTGACGCATTGGTTTTGCGATTGTCTGAAACGTCGCCAGTATAGTTGAGGTCAGCGGAGAGTGTCAGGCCTTGATCGTGGAAGCTTGCTCCACCGCGCGCGCGGAAATGGGGCGGGTTGAATATCGTCCCAGAAAGCTGAGTGATCGGCTGGGCCAAAGTAATCTGTTGATCGCTGGACAGGTAACTTGCGTTCAGCGTCAAATTGATCGCACGGTCGTTGCCGTTGAGCCTCGAACGAAAGTGAAGAAGCACATCGAAACCGTGAATGTGTTGGCGACCGGCATTGACGTTGCTGTTGTCGGCGATTGCGACGACGCTCGATGGATCGTACGGGACGCCGCTTACATTGAAGAATGTCGTGGCGGCCGCGACGAGAGCGGACACCTGTGCCGGCGTCGGATTAAGCGTCACATAGTCTGCAAAGTTTGGGTTAACGAGGGCCTGAGACGTAGTTCCGATAGGAGTAACGATCCGGTCGCGATATTTCGTATCGAAATAACTTACGTCGAGACGGATGTCGGGATGCGCCGGCGGATGGATCGAGACGGTCGCGGACCAACTTGTTGCGCGTTCGGGCTTCAGCGCCGGGTTTCCGCCTTGGGCTAGAGCGACCGCCAATCCGGCCGGATAGCCGATTCCACCCAAGTCCGACGGGCTAAATAGTATGACAGTTTTTGTCTGATATTGCTGACGCAGTGTGGGCGCTCGGAACGACTGACCCCAGCTGGCTTTGATGTCGAATATCGAATTGGGCGCGTAAATAACGCCGAATTTGGGCGTCGCTACGTCGCCAATACCGGGATAGCGTTCATAGCGCACAGCACCCGTCAGGTTGAGATGGTCGATCCCACCGATATTCTGCGACGATGCGACGATTGGCAGATTGATCTCACCGAAAACGTATTGACTGCTTTGGGAGCGCGCAATGTTCTGGGTGCTGCCGGTCCCTGCGGACAGCTCGAAGTCGTTGTTGCGATACCCGGCTCCAGCCGCCGCGCTTATATCGCCGGATGGAAGCGTCGCCAAACTGCCGTTGGCACCCAGTTCTATCGATTGGGTCCTGTTGCAATAGCAGCCGCCCTGCTCGTAATCGAGCGACGTGCCTGTAAATTCAGCGTTGCGAAAATTCGTGTGGTCGGCTGCAAAAGACCCTGTGACCGAAAGATCCCATTTGCTGCTGAGCGCCCAATCGATCGAAGGTGCGATCGCATAATCGGTAGAATCGCCGGATTGCTCGCCGTGCGCGGTGACCAGATTCCCGCTGGAGTCGAGTGGATAGCGCAGTAGTTCACTACGTTTGCTGAACAGCGCGTCGATAGAGACGGTGAACGCTTCGCCGAGCCGTTGGTGGCCCGTAATCAAAACATTGTGCGCTTTCAGCGACGGGTAAAGCGTTAGGCCTGGCGTAACTGCTTGTGCATAAGAGCGGTCTGCAGATTCGATGGCGGTGTTGCTGCGGTACTCGTAGGCAAGCGCAAAGCCGCCGGACGACCAGGTCGTACCCCCCAGCGCGCCATAATTCTGAGTGAAGTTACCGCCGTCGGTTGAACTGCCAAGGCCGACCCGCGTTTCGAGCCCTTGATAATCGCGCTTGAGAATGATGTTCGCAACGCCCGCCACGGCATCTGATCCGTAAATGGCCGAAGCGCCGTCGGGCACGATCTCGAGCCGGTCGACGATACTCAAGGGAATAGCCGACACGTCCACACTTTGGCGCGAAGAATTATACGCGAGGCGGTGCCCATTGAGTAAGGTTAGCGTGGCATCGCTGCCAATTCCGCGCAGGTTTATTGAAGACCCGCCGCCCACGTCGACACCGTTTGCTGCAGGCACGTTGAAGCCAATGCCGGGTTGTTGGCCGCCGGCGAAGCTCTGGGGGATCGAACGCGCCACTTCGCCGAGCGAGGCTTGGCCTGAATTGCGGATGGTGTTTTCACTCAGACTAATCACCGGTGACGCGATGGGGGCGCCACGAATGCGCGAGCCTGTTACCGTAATCGTGTCGCTTTCGCCGCGTATACTCGAGGCATCATCGCTGGGTGGGGTTTCTCTGTCGCTTTCGACGATCCGTCCCGATGTCGTTGTGCGGACGTGCAGCCCCGATCCTTGAAGGATAAGGTCTAGCGCGCGCTCCACCGAAAAGCGTCCGACAAGCGCGGGTGCATGTTTGCCATCGACGCTGTGTCCGGTAGCAAGGATGGATGTACCCGATGTCGTAGCGATGGCTTTGAGCGTTTCCGCGAGCGGCTGGGATGGAAGGTCGTAATCCTTTTCGCCCGCGATAACGGGTCGGGCAGGGTGCGCC
>JAYVVA010000373.1:0-2094 GCA_043787435.1 Sphingomonadales bacterium
CGCCATTTGACCAGAGTGGAATTTTGCTCGACGTCGCACCACACGTCGTCCAACTGGCATCCGCCGAACCGTTCTGGGTCAAAATGGCAAGTGCGACTCGAGTATGCCTGGACAACCGGCCTTTGCCATCTGAGCGATTTTTTGTAGCAAGAACGAGATCGCCAATACCCACAGAGCTTATGGTATCAGACTTAAATCTCGGAAAATAGCAGGCTGTCCCGACAAGATCATTGCTATCATCAGACGCGGGCACCAAGCGTTGCAATCAATCCAATTTGAGGTGGCTACGTCGGATCTGCACTTAGCCACTCCTGAGAATGGCAATCTTATCAGTGCTGTGAATCCGCGATATGTACAACTAGGCCATCCAGATTATCGGTCATACCAATCTGGCAGCACAGCCGGCTGTCCTCGCGCACACCCTCGGCGAATTCGAGCATGTCATGCTCCATTTCGCTCTGCGTGCCGGTTCGCTCGCGCCATTCGGCCGCTACGTAGACATGGCAGGTGCCGCATGCACAATTGCCGCCACAATCGCCATCAATCCCGCGAATGCTATTATTCAGCGCGCCTTCCATCACCGAATAGCCGTTCGCAATGTCCACCTGATGTTCGGTACCATTGGGCTCAACGAAAGTGACGCGCGGCATGAAGTCCCCCGAATATTTAGTGAAGTAGCAATCAGCAACCAAAACAGGGATCAGCCCGGAATACGCACGATCAAACGCTCATAGCCTTTTACAAATGCCGATTGCACCCGGACCGGCGGTTCAATCACCTCAATTGTAGGCCAGCGCTTGAGGATTTCTTCCCAGACGATCTTCAGCTGCATTTCGGCCAGACGGTTGCCGACGCAGCGATGGATTCCGAACCCAAACGACAGATGCTGACGCGGGCGGGCTCGATCGATGATGAACGCATCCGCATTTTCAATCTCGGTTTCGTCGCGATTGCCCGAGACGTACCACATCACAACGCGGTCCCCTTTCTTGATATGCTGCCCGCCGAGGATCGTATCTTGAAGCGCTGTACGACGCATGTGGGCGAGCGGGGTCTGATAGCGGACGATCTCAGGCACCATTGATTCGATCAGCGCATGGTTATCACGGAGCTTCTGATACTCGCCCGGATTCTCGTTAAGGAACAGCAGCCCACCAGTGATCGAGTTGCGCGTGGTATCATTGCCGCCAACGATCAATAGCAACAAGTTGCCAAGATATTCCATCGGCTGCATCTCGCGCATCGACGGATTGTGCGCCATCATCGAAATGAGATCGCCTGCAGGTGGCGCGTTGACCCGCTGGTTCCAAAGGCCGGTGAAATAAGTAAGGCATTCGATCAGGATAGCGCGCTGCTCGTCGCGGGTCATTTTAGCATCAGGAGCGCTAACGTCGATGGTCGTCACGTCGGACCAATAGGTTAGCTTGCGCCGGTCCGCCCAAGGAAAATCGAACAGCGTAGCAAGCATTTGCGTCGTCAGTTCGATCGAGACGCGGTCAACCCAATCGAACGGTTCGTTGATCGGCAAGTTATCAAAAATCTTTTGAGCGCGCTCGCGTATCAGTCCTTCGAGCACGGCCAGATTGGCTGGGGCCACGATCGGCGACACCGCCTTACGCTGCACGTCATGCTTGGGTTGATCCATCGCGATGAACATCGGCAGGATGAAATCATCATCCTGATCTTTTGCTGTGATCCCGCCGAGATGCGCTTCCGAGGAGAAGACAGCGTGGTTGGTATCAACCGCCATGATGTCCCTGTAGCGTGTCACCGACCAGAACGGGCCGAACCGGCCATTGGCACAATAATGCACCGGAGCTTCCTTCCGCAGCCGCTCAAAAAACGCCCAATGAGTATTATCGACGAAGCGGGCGGAGTCGGTCATGTCGATGTCTTCTATTGCCATCGAATAGGCGATCGATCGAGCCACTTCGATTGCCTTGTCCTCGATCTCCTTAAACGCGGTCGCCATAATCACTCTCTCCGTCGGTTGACCCAGGTCAAAACCGGGTGATCTCCGATCAGCAAACTGCCCTGCTTCCAGGTCAATGGCAATGCGTATGTGGTGGTCCTTGCCGAGCGGCCGGAAACCTG
>JAYVVA010000374.1:0-6383 GCA_043787435.1 Sphingomonadales bacterium
CGGGCGCAAGCAAGATCGACATCCGCACCGACGATCGCGAGGGGTGCCCCGCCTTTTTCGGGCGCACGATCTCGGGCGTTACCAACGGAACCGCGCCCGCGTGGATGACCCGCCGCCTGAAGGCCGTCGGGCAACGCTCGATCTCGACGTTGGTCGACATCACCAACTATGTGATGTTCGACCTCGGACGACCGAGCCATGTCTACGACATCGCAAAACTGACGAGCCCGGTCGTGGCGCGACGCGCCACTGATGGCGAAACAGTAACGGTGCTCACCGGCAAACGCTTTACCCTCACGACCAGCATGACCGTCATTGCCGACGCCAATGATGTGCACGACATCGCAGGCATCATGGGCGGCGAGCATTCGGGCATCGCCGACGACACTACCGATATCCTCCTCGAGGTTGCCTATTTCACGCCCGAACATATCGCCAGAACGGGCCAGACTCTGGCGCTGACCAGTGATGCGCGCACGCGGTTCGAGCGGGGAGTCGATCCGGCGTTCCTCGATGACGCGGTCGCTATCTTGACCGGATTGATTGTCGAGCATTGCGGGGGTCGACCGTCGGAGATCGTTCGGGCCGGCACGCCGCCGCTCGACGTCCGAACCCTGTCCTATGACCCGATGGTCTGTGCACAGCTCGGCGGAATCGACGTTCCAGCCAATCAGCAACGTGTCATTCTCGAAAGTCTCGGCTTTGCCGTCGCCGCAAACTGGACCGTCTCGATTCCCAGCTGGCGGCGCGACGTCGACGGGCCAGCCGACCTCGTGGAAGAAGTCGTCCGCATCGTTGGGCTCGACAACATCGCGTCTACGCCTCTCCCGAGCGCTAACGGTGGCGCGCGCCCCACAGCAACCCCCATCCAAAAGCTCGAACGCCGGCTCCGCCGGACCGCGGCTGCGCGTGGGCTGAACGAGGCCATTACCTGGAGTTTCATAAGCGCGGCCCAAGCAGCGGCTTTCGGTGGGGGCAACTGGATCCTCGCCAATCCTATTTCGGAAGACCTCAAGGCCATGCGTCCGTCGCTGCTGCCAGGTCTCCTCTCGGCAGCGCAACGCAATCTTGACCGCAGTGCCGACAGTGTACGGCTGTTCGAGATTGGGCACCGTTATCTCGCTGACAATGAACACCTTACGGCTGGCGTCGTGCTGGCGGGCGAGCGAACACCGCGTGGTTGGGCGAGCGGCAAGGCGCAAACGTTCGATGCGTTCGATGCCAAGGCCGAAGCTTTGGCGCTGCTCGAAGCTGCAGGCGCGCCGGTCGACAACTTGCAGGTGTTCGGTGATGCAGGCGCGCAGTACCATCCCGGCCAGTCAGGTACGCTTCGGCTCGGGTCCAAGACCGTCCTTGCAAGTTTCGGCCTCCTCCATCCGGTCACCGCCAAGGCGTTCGACCTCAACGGCGCCATTGGCGCGTGTGAAGTCTATCTAGACGTTGTGCCGACTAAACGGAGCAGCGGGTTCATGCGTGCGCCCTATGCGCCGCCGGCGCTGCAAGTCGTGCGCCGCGACTTTGCATTCCTCGTCCCTTCGGATCTGGCGAGCGACGTGCTGGTTCGTGCGGTGAAGGGGGCTGACAAAGGAGCCATCGTCGATGCCCGCCTATTCGACCTTTTCACTGGCACTGGCGTCCCAGAGGGACGCAAATCACTGGCGATTGAAGTCATGCTGCAACCGGTCGGTAAGAGCTTTACCGAGGAAGAGCTGGCCCTGATCGCTGCCAAGCTGGTAGCGGCAGCGGAAAAACTCGGTGCGATCCTGCGCGGCTGACGTTGCTCGCTTCGTCTCAGCCGTGCCGACGATCAAGACTGTAGCTCAATGACCGAGGCGAGATCGTTAACCCTCCACACGGGGCGAGGACTCATAGTCTGGAGTGATCGGGCGTTTGGAACCCCGCGCCGGCTCTTGTCTTCCCCCCGCATCGGGCGACAGAACGCCCCCCCTCTGTCAGAATGCAGGGCTCTTCGCTCGAACCACTCGACGGCGCTCAGCGTTTGCGCCGACCAGCCGATCGTGGTGACAGCCAATAGTCCCGCCTCGTTTATCGCGTCGACTGTCAGTAGGATCATTTGTTACCTGACAGTCCTGATATTCGCGCTATTCTCCCATGTCGAGAGCGTGGAGAAAACGGATGGCAGCAGTTTGGGTGCGCGTGCTGATGCTCGGTTTGACCTTGTTGCTTGCCGCTTGTGGTGGCGATGGCGGCACAGGCGGCACCGCTTCGTCGGGAAGTCCCGCAGGCAGCCCAGCGAAGGGTGACCAATGTTCGCTCGCCAACCGCCAGATATGGGCGAAAAGCGTCCTCGATGAATGGTATCTGTTTCCTGAAACATTACCGGCCATGCTCGATCCGTCGCCCTACACCAGTGTCAGCGACTACATCGATACCCTGACCGCCACGGCGCGGAGCCAGCGACGCGACCGTTACTTTACTTATTTGACGTCGATCGCGCAGGAGAATGCATTCTACGCGTCAGGGTCGAGTGCGGGCTTTGGTTTCCGGCTGTCGACCGATGCGACGGCACGGCGCGTGTTTGTCGTGGAAGCATTCGAGGGGGCGGCAGCACTCGCCGCCAGTCTCGACCGCGGTGATGAGATTTTGGCCATCGGGTCAGACGCGAGCTCGTTGCGCAACGTCACCGACATTATTGCCAGCGAGGGCACGGCCGGCGTGACGACAGCGCTCGGACCGAGCACTGCCGGGACTGCACGAACGCTGCGGGTCACCGGTCCGTCGGGCTCGCGCACGATCAGCATGGTCAAAAGCGTCTATTCGCTAACGCCTGTGTCGGCGCGGTACGGAGAAAAGCTCATCGCCGACGGTGGCAGGACCGTTGCCTATCTCAACCTGCGGACGTTCATTTCGACGGCCGATGACCAATTGCGCACCGCGTTCAGCCATTTTCGAGGGCTCGGGATCACGGATTTCATCATCGATCTTCGGTATAACGGCGGGGGGCTGATCTCGACGGCTGAGCTGATGGGGGATTTGATGGGCGGCAACCGGTTCTCGTCGGACGTATTCGACAATGTCACCTACCGGCCGGAGAAATCCGCAAACAATTCAACGAAAAGCTTCAGTGTTCAGCGGCAATCGGTCTCCCCGCTTCGAATAGCCTTTATCGGGACAACAGCGACCGCCTCGGCCAGCGAGCTTGTGATCAATGGGCTGGTGCCGTTTTACGGCGCACGTCTCGCGCTTGTCGGCACCAATACGTACGGCAAACCCGTTGGCCAAATCGCGATCGACAAGGCGATATGCGACGACCGGTTGCGCGTCATTGCCTTTTCACTTCGCAACGGCGCGAACTCGGACGCCTATTTTGACGGGCTGAAGGGGGCGGTGGGGGCAACGTGCCAGGCGACGGACGATCTGTCGATGCCGTTAGGCGACCCGGGCGAAAACTCCGTCCGCGTTGCCCTAGACTTTCTTGATGGGCGCAGTTGTACAGCGATTGCCGATACCGGCCAGACGAGCCTTTCGGTCGGCGCAAGCCGTTCGACGCGTGAATTGCTCACGCCAACCACGCCGGACACGTCGCAGCGCGAAGTACCGGGCGCGTTTTAAATTGATCAGAACTTCACGCTGGCTGTTGCGAAAAGCTGGCGCGGGTTGCCGTAAAAGGCCGTGGCGATACCCTCCTTGCCGAGCGTCGGTATGTAGCCACCGGCCGCGTTGAGGATCGGCACGCCGTCAATTTTCGATGCGAGATATTGATATCCACTGGTCTTGTAGCGAACGTCGGTCAGGTTCTTGCCATGGAGCCCGATGGTATATTTTCCTTCGCCAAAGCTGTAGTTCAGATGGGCATCAAACAACGTATACCCTGGCTGATCGAGGAACGGGCTCGCCGTTTCGAACTGGTGCGTAAGGCTGCGGTAGGAAGCCGTCCCCGAGGCGTTGATCATGCCTGACCCCATGGGAAGTGCAGCGCTCAACGTGCCACTGATCGTCCAATCCGGCGTGTTCTGGAAGTCGCGGACATTGGCGACGTCGGCGCCGGTTGGCCCGATAAATTTCAGGTATCTTGCATCAATATAGCCCAGCGTTCCGTTGAAATTAATGACAGACCCTGCACCCGCAAATCCACGCGCAAGGACGGCCGTCGTCTCGACTTCGATGCCCTTGATCCTGGCCTTGGCGGCGTTGGTTGTGATGCCACAAAAATTGGGCTGCCCATTAATGATGCAGCCGACCGATCCGGGAACCTGGACGTCGGTGTAGTCAGAGTAGAACCCATCGATCGCCCAGGTCAGGCGGCGATGGAACGCCGCTCCTTTCCAGCCGATTTCATACGTGCTTACGGTTTCTGGCCGGAACAGCAGGTAATTGTAGATGTCCTGGTAGCTGCGCACTGTACCTTGACTGATGGGCGCCGATGTTCCTGCGCCGCGTGGATCGAAGCCGCCGCCTTTGAAACCTTGCGAATAGGAAGCGTAAATCATGTTGTTTTCGTTGGGCTTGTAGTTCAGCGATGCCCGAGGGCTGAACTGCCGGAACACCGCACTGCCGTTGAAATTGGTCGACGGCCTGCCGAAAGCGGTCGGTGTGCCGCCGAACTCGCTGGTTACACCCAGGAAGTTCCCCTTGAAGATCTTGGAGTCGCGCTTGTCGATGGTGTATCGTCCGCCAAGCGACAGGCTGATTTGCGGCGTAAAATCATAGGTAAAATCACCGAAGAACGACGAGGTCTCGGTACGAACGTCGCCCGATGTATAAGCATCGAAATTCGGGAAGGTCGTCGTTAGCAGCACGTCAAAGCCAGTCGAAGCCTTTGCCCCGAGATAATAATAGCCGGTGATGCCGTTCAGCTTGTCGCTCTTGTACGAAAACTGGAATTCTTGGCTTAGCTGCTCATTTTTATAGATGGCAGGCACATCGACGTCGACTGCGGGAAGCGCATCAAAATCGATCGGCGCGTACGATCGGTCCTTGCGCCAGGCACTGATGCTCTTGAATGTCACGGCATCGCTCAAATGTGCTTCTGCCGTCATCGACAGACCGCCCGCCCAGATGTCCTCGACCGGGTTGTTAAGCCCGGCCTGGGTATCATAAACATTCGCCAGAACGGGCGTACCGGACGCGATGCCCGGAATCAGCCGATGGCCGTTACGCGGGTTTGATTTGTCGTGGGTATAATCGCCCGTGATGCGGATCGACATCCGGCTGTCGGGCGTTTCAAACTCAAGCGTGCCGCGGCCGGCCCAGATGTTCTTGTTATAGTTCGAGATCCCCAGATTGGTGTTGGTGCCGAAGCCGTCGCGCGTCAGGCGCGCGCCTGAGACGCCGAGCTTGAACCCGGCGCCGAGCGGTCCGGATATGCTGATGATACCGTCGGCTTGGTTGTAGGAGCCGTACGTCCCTTTCAGACTCAGCTCGAAATGGTCGGGCAGACGCTTGGTGACGTATTTCACCGCGCCGCCAATCGTGTTGCGGCCGTAGAGCGTGCCCTGCGGCCCGCGCAGAACCTCGATCCGTTCCACGTCATAGATGTCGAGCGCGGCTGCTTGCGGACGGTTCAGATACACATCGTCGAGGTAAATACC
Organism: Sphingomonadales bacterium; assembly: GCA_043787435.1. GTDB lineage: Bacteria > Pseudomonadota > Alphaproteobacteria > Sphingomonadales > Sphingomonadaceae > Sphingomonas_O. Next base: position 5,553 of record JAYVVA010000374.1, read on the forward strand.
GATACCGGCCTCGAATCCTGGCACCGGATCCTGCTGACCCACACCGCGGATAAAGGCCGCCAGCGTTGAGTTGGTGCCGCGCGCGTCCTTCAAGGTCGTGTTGGGCGTCGTGTTTTGAAGATCGGTCAGGTCGGCTGCACCGGTGCGCTCGAGCGCCACGGCCGAAAATGCGGTGACGGCAATTGGCACTTGCAGCAGGCTTTCTTCGCGCCGGCGTGCCGTGACTACGATGTCGCCGTCGGAGGCTACATCGGTCGCAGGTGCAGCGGCTTGCGCACAAGCAGGCGCTGCGATGATCGCACAGAAAGCGACGCCCGCATAAAGTGTGATTCGCGCAGAAAGCCGGTCGACCATTATATCCACTCCCTAAAGGCGCTTGCATCGGTGGCTTGCGCTTATCGAACGACGGTAATACTGAAAGTTGAACCGGGTTTCAACTCGGGATTGGAAGGATTCAGAAATGGCTGTCCCAAGTGGCGCCAAAGCCACACTGCCAGCGGCGGAGACCAGCGCAGGAATCGACAAGACGCCGCGCACTGATCGGGGACGACGGACGCGGCGAGCGATCCTCGACGCAGCGGCCGTCGAGTTCGGCGCGCGTGGTTTCCATGAAACATCGATCGTCGCGATCACGCAGCACGCAGGCGTGGCGTTGGGCAGTTTCTATACTTATTTCGAATCCAAGGAGGCGTTATTTCGCGCGTTGGTCCGGGACATGAGCGCACAGGTCGGCGCGGTAGGCGCGGCCGCTGTAAAAAACTGCGAAACTATCCTCGAAGGCGAGCAGGCAGTGCTTGCGTCTTTTACAAGTTTTGCGCGCGAGCACCGCGA
>JAYVVA010000375.1:0-1999 GCA_043787435.1 Sphingomonadales bacterium
ATGCCTTGCCGTCACGCGGCAGAAGTTCGCCATCATCGCTTACAATGCGCAATTCGACGCCAAACGGGACCCGGCCCTGTCTTGCTGTGACGTCGACCTGCTGGTCAAAGTTCAGATCGTCCCAGCCTGCGCACGGAGCGCCCATAGTGCCAATCGGGCTTGTTTCGGTCATGCCCCAGGCATGATTTACACGGATGCCCATCTTCATCAGCCGCTCGATCATCGACCGCGGACATGCCGACCCACCGATCGTGACGATCTTTAGTTTGCCGAGATGAACGGCCTCGCCGCTTTGTGCAAGCGCATCGAGGTGCTGGAACATCGCGAGCCACACCGTGGGGACGCCTGCTGAATGCGTCACTTGCTCGTCGACGAAAAGCGTGTGCAGGACCGCAGCGTCATTTGTCGCACTGAACACGAATTTTACACCCGCAGCGGCCCCCGCAAAAGGCAGGCCCCAGCTGGCGGCATGAAACATCGGGACGACCGGCAACAGCACCGATTGAGCACTTAGGTCAAAGACTGAAGGTGCAATTTCGGATATGGCGTGCAGGACCGTCGAACGATGTTCGAACAACACCCCCTTGGGATTTCCTGTCGTTCCACTGGTATAGCAAAGCATACAGGGATCGCGCTCGTCACCCATCGCCCAGCGATAGGTGCCGTCGTATGTGGCGAGCAGCGCCTGATAGTCGGTCTCAAAACATATGAAATGCTCGACGCTGATCAAGTGCGGCTTCAGGCGCTCGATCACGGTCGCAAAACATGCGTCGTACATCAACACCCGGTCCTCAGCGTGGTTGATGATATAGATCAGCTGTTCGTCGAACAAACGCACATTGATTGTATGGATGACCCCGCCGAACCCGATCGCTCCGTACCATGCAGTCAGGTGACGATGGTGGTTCATCGCGAAAGTGGCGACGCGGTCACCGGGCTGGAGACCCCATGCAACGAACGCCTGCGCCAGCTTACGGGCGTCGCAGGCGATACCAGCCCAGTCGGTACGCTCGATACTGCCGTCGCTCCAGCGCGTGACGATTTCGCGATGACCACACTCACGCTCGGCGTGGTCAATCAGGTGCGTAACCCGCAGCGACCAGTCCTGCATGCCACCCAGCTTTTGCGCCAGCATTGGCTTTCTTCCCCTTTACGAAACGAGCGCCAGTCTGGGCGCTTCCTGTGCTTTGAGTAGAACCGCATTCACGCCCGGTATCCGCTCGATCATTGCAGCAAGCTCGCCATCGATCAGAAAGTCTCGCCCCAGGCGAACCTCGGCACGCCCGCCACGCGTCAGCTCCGCCTGCAATACCAGTTCGCAGCGCCCCTTGCGGGCATTGACCAACAATTCGGCCAATTCTGCAACCGCCCCGACAGCGTCGACCGAAACCACAGCATTAAGCCGGGCCACTCCCGCAAGCGCTTCTAGCCTTTGCGCCGTACGCACCGTCACCCGCGGCATTTCTTCCCCAGGCTGGCGCTCAAGCTCGACGCGCAGGAGCACGCATCCCCCGTCACGGCCCAATTCCTCAAGCGTCACGCACGCCTCGTCGTCGAAGCAATTCGCCTGAAACTGCCCACTCTCATCGCTCAGTGTTGCAGACAGAAAACGATTCCCCTTCTTTGATGTCCGCCACCGCGCGTCCTCAACCAGCGCCGCCATCGTCGCGGCCGTGCGGCCCTCTGCGCCTGCGCCTGACAAAGCGACAAAACTGCGCGCGCCATGAGCGCCGGCGACATGCTTGTACCGATCCACAGGATGCGCCGAGAAGTAGAAGCCGAACGCGTCTTTCTCCGCTGACATTCGCTCGGCCATCGACCATTTCGCGCTGCCGGGCAGCTGGACGGCGACCACAGCCGCCTCGCCCTCGCCAAACAGTCCTCCCTGCCCACTCGTGCGACTTTGTTCGGCCTGCGAGGCGACTGCTAGCAACGTTTCGGCGACCGCAAGGCAGCCTGCACGATTATCGTTCAGCCCATCGAGCGCGCCCGATCCGGC
>JAYVVA010000376.1:0-4910 GCA_043787435.1 Sphingomonadales bacterium
TGGGCAAAGTTCGCGTGCTCTAGTCTAACTTGCTGTAAACAAACAAAGTGTGGCGGAGACGGCGAGATTCGAACTCGCGGTAGCGGTTACCCGCTACGACGGTTTAGCAAACCGTTGGTTTCAGCCACTCACCCACGTCTCCAGCGAAGCGACAATACAACGGCTATAGCGGCGGGTGCTGGGACGATCAACCGTCTGCGCGCGGAGAGTTTTTCGGGATCATGCTTCAGTCCGCCGCGAAATCGATCCGGTTCGCCGCGCGTTTGCCTATCGATTCATTGCACCAACCGGTAGACTCGATTCTAAGCCAATCTGAGTTGTATTCAATGATCTGAGGGGCCGTTTGCGATGACTAGGTTGATGGCCCGTTGGTTGATCGTAGCACTGGCCTTTGGCGCAACGCCATCGTTTGCACAGGTGGAGACGGTCGACCCCAACACTGTCGCGACACAAAGCGACGTGGCACCGCTCCCTGGCGAGCGCGGGACCGCGGTGAGGCCGCCGCTTGGCTCTGTACCTCCATTGCCGACGCCGCCGCCCTCGGGAGCCGAACCGGCCGTCTCGACGACAGCCGATGCGCCGCCTGCGTCGGCGCTCGCCACGCAGCAGATGCCAACCTATCGAAAGGATGATCTGATCGGTGCAGCCGAAGGCGTGTTTGGCAAGGGAGCGGCAGGGCTCGCCGGCATTATCGAACGTATCCTCGCGGACCAGGGTGCACCTAATGCGTATATCGCGGGGCGCGAGGTCTCTGGTGCAATTGTTGTGGGAGTTCGCTACGGATCGGGGACGCTGAAGCATAAGGTCGAAGGCGAACGCCCTGTCTATTGGACGGGGCCGTCGATAGGCTTCGACCTGGGCGGCGACGCAACTAAAGTGTTCACGCTCGTCTACAATCTTTACGACAGCCAGGACCTCTATAAGCGATATCCGCAAGTCGAGGGCAGGGCGTATTTCGTCGGCGGATTTTCGGCGACTTACCTGCGACGCGGTAGCGTCGTGCTAATCCCCGTCCGCCTTGGAGTCGGGGTGCGACTGGGCGCGAATGTCGGGTGGCTCAAGTTCACCGAAAAGAGCCGCTGGTTACCCTTCTAACGCGCGATCCGCCAGGCCAGCGTCTCGCCCGCATGGAACGGGACGAGCGCCGCATGAGGCGTGTCGACTTGTGCTGGCACCGCAAGCGACACGCGTTCTAGCGTGGTCGTCCCATCGTTGAGCGGCAAGCCGTAGAAACGCGGTCCATACTCTGACGCGAACGCCCCCAGCCGCTCTAGCGCACCGTCTTCGTCGAACGCTGCAGCATAGCTTTCGAGCGCATAAGGCGCATTGAAAATGCCAGCGCAGCCGCAAGCCGCCTCCTTGGCCGCAATGCCATGCGGTGCGCTGTCGGTGCCGAGGAAGAAATGAGGTGAACCCGAAGTAGCCGCGGCCCGGATCGCGACCCGATGACGCTCGCGCTTAGCGACGGGCAGGCAATAGGCATGAGGTCGGATGCCACCGGCAAACATCGCGTTTCGGTTGATCCACAGATGTTGTGGCGTGATCGTAGCGGCAAGCGTCACGGGGCCTTCACGCACGAAATCTGCCGCCTCGGCAGTAGTGATATGTTCCAACACGATCTTGAGCGCGGGAAAGTCGCGGACCAGCGGGGCAAGCGTTCGCTCAATGAAGACGGCTTCGCGGTCGAACACGTCGACATCGGCGTCGGTTACTTCACCGTGGATAAGCAACGGCATGCCGATGAGTTGCATGCGATCGAGTACCGCATTAACCGAGCCAATGTCAGTAACGCCGTGCGCGGAATTGGTGGTGGCGTGCGCGGGGTAAAGCTTGACAGCAGTGAACGCACCGCGAGCGTAGCCGTCTTCGATCTCGTCCGGACGGGCGGCATCGGTCAGGTAACAAGTCATCAGCGGGGTGAAGTCGCTACCGGGCGGGAGCGCAGCCATGATCCGCGCGCGATAAGCCTCGGCGGCATCGGCAGTCGTCACTGGCGGTGACAGGTTCGGCATAACGATGGCTCGGGCGAACTGTGCGGCAGTGTAGAGCGCAACGCTGTTCAGCATCTCTCCATCGCGCAAGTGGACATGCCAGTCGTCGGGGCGGCGTATGGTGATGCGGTCGATCAACGGTGACTCCGGCTTGGGTTTTGGCTCGCTCGTCCCTAGCTTGGGAGAATGAACCCGACCACCCTCGTCGATCGTGCCGTTATCCGTTTGTCGGGCCCGGGGGTGCGAGATTTCCTTCAGGGGCTCGTCACCAACGACGTTTTAGGAGACCTGCCGGTGTGGGCTGGCTTGCTGACGCCGCAGGGCAAGGCGCTCTTCGATTTTATTGTCTGGGCCGACGCCGAGGATCTGTTGATCGATTGCGAGGCTGCGCAGTCCGAAGCGCTGGCACGGCGCCTCAAGATGTACCGATTACGTTTGCCAATCACGATCGAAATTGACGCGGAGCTCGCGGTGCATTGGGCACGCAAGAGTGCGATGGGCGTGCCCGACCCCCGCGACGCCCGGCTCGGCCAGCGCTGGATCGCCAGGCACAGTGGGGCGGCAACAGGCTGGCGTGCGCACCGGCTGGCGCTTGGCATCGTCGAAGGCGTTGCCGAACTCGGTACCGACGCAACGCTGTGGCTGGAAGCAAATGCGCGCGCGCAAAACGGGGTGAGTTTCACCAAAGGCTGTTATGTTGGGCAGGAAAATACTGCTCGCATGCATCACCGCAGCAAGGTCAATCGGCGGCTGGGCGTCGTGAAGGCAGCCGCCGAACCAGAGGGCGCGCGAGTTTATTATCCCGACCTCGGCCTCGCTGTGGTGCGAGAGCGGACCGCTTAGCGCAACACTTGCGCCGGTGAAATTCGACGAACCAGAGCGTCGCGATCGTGCGTGTCGGTGACCCTGTCTAAATCCGTCCCTCACGCAACACTGCTTGTACCCTCGATCGCCGACCTATGCGGCGTCGCTTTCCGCTGCGACTGTGGCAAGATAGCGCTTCGCAAAACCAGCCTGCCAAAGCGCAATGAGGGGGGTGACGGCCAGTTCCATCGCCAGCCCGAATTGCATGCCGGAACCAGGCAGGCCAACCTGCGCGAGCGAGAGCAGACGCGCCAGGCCACCGAGCACGACGAAAGCGACGAGCATTCTTAGCCGCGCGCCCTTGCGCTCGATGCCGGGTATGCAACTGCCAAAGCCGAATCCCACCCCCAGAAAAATGCCCGAAATATAGCGAAAATGGCTGTCGAGATCGGTCGCGACGACGCCGTGCTGTAACCAAGCGGCACCGCGCAGCACGCCTGTCGAGCCGGCGCTGAGCGGTACGAGGCAGGCGACGCCGATAACGAGCTGCAGGACGCGCTTCTCGAAGCCGGGCGTCATGATTTGCGCAACTCGGATTCGAGCAGCAGCAATTCCTCACGCACATGCATGACCGCGACCGCGATCCGGGTTTCACGCAGGAACAGGATCATCGCACCGGCGAGTAGCGCGACAGCGACTACGAAAAGCACTGCAATGGCGTCGCCTAGATTAAAAGAGATCAATTCGCCGACAAACAGTACGATGACCAGGAGGCAGACGGCCAGGCCGCTCGCCGTGCCGAGGTAGATGGCGCGGCCGGCAAAACTCATCCGTTTTTCGAGCGTTCGCAGTTCCTCGACGTAACGGACAAGTTCTTCGCCATCGGCATTGCTATGCAATTCTTCGAGAAGGCGCGAGCGATCGACAACCCGGGCAAGTCGGCCGGCGATGACATTGAGAAACGCGCCGATCCCTGCGAGCAGGAAAACAGGCGCAATTGCAAGCTGAATCGTCCGCGCCATTTCGGACCCGTTGAGTATCTCGTTCACGCCGCTCTCGCGTCGAAAGTGATGAGGGCGGCGCGCACTGCTTCGGGCAAGGCGCGCGGGCGGTGGTCGGTGAGATCGACATGGACAACGACCAGTTCAATCGACGCTCTCAAATCTTCAGCCTCCGCGCCGTGAATTTCGACGAGGGTCGTCATGCTGGTATTCCCAAATCTGGGTGTCCGCGCCATTAGATCGAGTTCCTCATCAGCGCGGATCGGTTTTTTGAAAACCACTTCTGCCTTGGCCACATGGCATTCAATCGGCCCTGCATGCCATAGGCCCGCATCGCGGATGGCGCGCCAATACTCGGTTACGGCGACATCGGCATAGTCAAGGTAGCGCGCGTTGAACACGACCGATTGTGGATCCACTTCTGACCAGCGGACGCGGATGCGATGGGTGTGGGCGAAATCGGCGCGGGACATCCAGCGCCGATGCACGACTATCGCGGCTTTTTAAAGCGGAACACGAACCGGTCGGTTTTTCCGCGCACCGCAGGGTCGAACACATTCTTGCTGTGATCGTCCGCCGGCATCCGCAAAATGTCGCTGCTGCCATCGAGAACAAATCCTGCACGCACAAAGTCGCCCTTAACGGTTTCAGGGTCGATGCGGTGAAGCTTGTCGACGAGCGCACGCGTGTCACCTGCGGGGCCAACGTGATCGACGACCGCCACGATGCCGCCAGGTCTGGTTGCCCTGAATAACGCTTTCAGCACGACGTTGGGGTCAGTGTGCGGGATGTTGTACTTCACGCTTTCAAAGTAGAAATCGTGGTAGTTCAGATGAATCATCGTAAAATCGTAGCTGTCGGGTGCAAACGCCTCCAGCGGTGACGTCACCAAGTGCACATTGGGTGCGCGTGTCACTAACGTGGCGAACGCTGCCTTGATTGATTCAGGATTATAGTTCGCGGGCGAATAGGCGGTCACAATGCCCGTTGGCCCCACGGCCCGGCCCATGATTTCGGCGTAATAGCCGGTGCCAGTCAGTAGGTCTAACGCCTTCATCCCCTTCTGTAGCCCCATGAAGCTGAGCACTTCAGCAGGCTCGCGGCTCGCGTCGAG
>JAYVVA010000377.1:0-5548 GCA_043787435.1 Sphingomonadales bacterium
TCGCACAGTGTTCATGAGCTTTGTCGCAGCTGGGAGAAGCCCTCTGATCATGTGCCTTTGGTCACCGAGTTTCACGCATGAGCGATCCTCGAGATCGGACTGACCCCAAGTCGGCGGCACGCGCGATCGACGCGTTACGTCGCGGCTGGCCTGTCGTGATCGGTGGACTGCACCTGTTGCCCGTCGAAACTGCAGATGCGCTTCGCGTTGCCGAGTTCGATCCCGATGGCGTCGCTGATATCCTGCTCGCCGCATCGAGGGCGGCGACGTTGAAGCTGACCAACCAGCTCGCGGCAGCCGACGGCGAAGCGCCCGTAACGGTCGCTCGTGCACCATGGATCGACCTCGCCGGCGCACGCGCTCTCGCCGATCCGGCAACAGATCTTGCCAACCCGTTCCAGGGACCGTTCCGTGTAATTGAAACGATCGACACGGGGGCGGCGCAAGCTGCGCTGGAACTGGCACGACTGACCGGCATTCTCCCCGCCTTTTTTGTTCGTGCCGACCCCAAGGACGAGGTCATGACGACCTCCGAAGCGATCGCCGCTTATGGTAACCCGGAGCGGTTGAGCATTGTCGCCCGAGCTCGGTTACCCATCGACGCGTGCGAAACGGCAGAAATTATTGCGTTTCGCAGTCCCGAGACGATCTCCGAACACGTCGCTTTGATTCTTGGCACCCCTGACGGATCGCCGCCGTTAGTCCGTTTGCACAGCGAATGTCTGACCGGGGATGTCCTGGGCAGCCTCAAATGCGACTGCGGGCCGCAGCTGCGGGTTGCCCTGACTGAGATTGTCGAGAGCGGGTGGGGCATACTGCTTTACCTGCGTCAGGAAGGGCGCGGGATCGGGCTCATCAATAAGCTGCGTGCCTACGAGTTGCAGGATCAAGGGTTCGACACTGTTGATGCCAACCTGCGGCTGGGTTTTGCCGCCGATTCGCGCGATTTTGGTGTGGCGGCACGGATGCTAAGCCTTCTGGGGCTGGACAGAATACGTCTGCTTACGAACAACCCCGCAAAAGTTTCGGGTTTGGAAAGCTCGGGGATCAGGATCGTCGAGCGGGTTGCTCATCACATGCCCGCCAACCCCCACAACGAGCGCTACTTGGCCACCAAGCGGGATCGAACCGGTCATCAGCTTTAAGCGGCACGACGACCTTCGAGCATGGCATTGATTGCCTCGAATTCATTGACGACCACGGGTGCGCCTGCACGACGCAAGATCGCTGCGTGATCGGAGCCGCAATGCTGGCCAACAGTGAGCCCTACCACGTGTGCGCCCGAAGCTACTGCCCCCGTTACCCCCACCACCGAATCCTCGATTATAAGGGTACGGGTGATGTCGATGCCAATCTGCTTCGCCGCAAAAAGGTAGATGTCGGGTGCCGGCTTGCCACGCCGCACATGCTCGCGCCCCGAATAGATATGCGACCCAAAGGCAGTGCGCAGACCAATGTGGGTCAGGTGCGTCTCGATCCAGTGTGTCGTACTCGAGGAAGCGATGGCGCGGGGCACTGAAGCGGGTAGGCCGCGTACGAATTCGACCGCACCGGCAATAGCATCGATCCCTTGCGCAAGGACACGGGCGTCCTCCTCCTTGCGTGCAGCATGGAACGCGTCGGGTACAGGTTCACGAATGTGCGTCTCGACGGCGTCAATGAAATCCCGACCGCCGAGACCGACGAACGTCGTCAAAGCCTGATCAATCGTTGTCGGAAAGCCGAGATCAGTCAGCGTCCGCGCGATTTGCACATTGCCGACATATTCACTTTCAATCAACACTCCGTCGAAGTCGAAGATGATACCATCGATCATCAAATGCGCGGCCCGAAGAGCGCTGTGCCGACGCGGACGTGCGTTGCCCCAAGCGTCACTGCCGTCGGATAGTCGCTGGACATGCCCATGCTGAGCCCCGCTATGCCGTGGTCGGCAGCGATTTTGGCAAGGAACGCAAACCAGGGCGCAGGTTCGAGGCTCAGGGGCGGCACACACATAAGACCGCGTACAGACAATCCTGCATCTCGTGCAGCGGCGAGAAGTATTGGCAAATCGCTGAGCGTGCAGCCGCCTTTTTGTTGCTCTCCAGCGAGATCGACCTGGATAAAGCAGGTGGGAATCTTGCCGCACTGCGCTGCAGCTTTGCCCAGTGCAGCGACGAGCGATAGCCGATCGACCGAGTGAATCGCATCAAATAGTGCGACGGCTTGGACAGCCTTGTTCGACTGAAGTTGGCCGACCAGATGCAGTTCGACGTCGTTATAGTGTGCGCGCAGTGCAGGCCATTTTGCTGCTGTTTCCTGCACCCGGTTTTCGCCGAAGACCCGCTGCCCCGCGTCGAGCAGAGGCCGGATCGCATCAGCGTCCTGCGTTTTCGACACCGCGATCAGCGTCACCTCTTCTGCCTTGCGACTTGCCCGAGCAGCCGCCTTTTCAATACTCCGGGTAACATCGCGGAGGCGGTCGGCAGGGGTTGTGGGGTCGGTCACCGGACGCGCTATAGGGGGCAGGATGCCATCTCGCAAAGACCTGTTGCCGCAGCTTTGGCTAATGACCGACGAGCGGGGCGGCGATCCGGTGGCCATTGCACAGATGCTGCCCAAGGGCTCGGGTATCATTTTTCGGCACCACGCGACGCCTGACCCTGAGCGGCGCGCGCTGTTCGATCGGGTTCGCAGCGTAGCGCGGGCCCGCAGGCTGGTGCTTTTCCTCGCCGGAAGCCCCATGCAGGCGCTCGCGTGGCGCGCAGACGGCGCACATCATCGATCGTTACTCGCGTCGAGGGGGTTGCGCAGCGTCGCTGTGCACAATCGACGCGAACGCGCATTAGCGGGCCGCATCGGCGCCAATTTAATCTTCGTCTCGCCGGTCTTTCTCACCGCGTCGCATCCCGGAAAGGCACCGCTCGGCGCAGCGCGACTCGGCCTGTTAGTCGGGACGCAGCGACGAAGTACGATTGTCGTTGGCGGTATAAACGCCAATAATTTCAGGAGATTCTACCAGATGAAGGTTTTCGGATGGGCTGCGATCGACACATTTAAGATCGCTCAAACGCGACCTAGAACCTGAACGCAGTTCCAACATAGACGGCTTGGCTGTCCCGACGGGTATCGTCTTGCAGCAACAGCCGGTCGCGGTCGGCGCGATAACGCAGGCCCGCGGTCACATCGAGGTTACGGGTCAGCGAATACGAACTGCCCAGGTCGACTGAAACGGCGGAACCGCCCAGAATGGCGCGTGCAGCAGGGCCCGAAGCGCGATCAGATGCGACCTGAAGTCGGGTGCTGAATCGCTTGTTCGTAAAACTGAGGCCCAGATCGACCGAATCGCGACGCCCAAGACCCGCAAGGTCGATCTTCTGCATGTCACTTGAAACTGCAAACTTCCGCCAACCGACCGCGACGCCCAAATTATACGCAATCGGCGCAATAGACGACGATGTCGGCTTGACCAGGTTGGCCTGTTCGCCACCTTCGTCGGCACGGTTCGTGCGGCTGCGTACCGCAATCGTCACCGACCGGTTGAGTCGGACTGAAGAAGCGGGCGTAAAGCGAAATCCGCTGCTCGACAGACCACTGCGCGACAAAGCGGCGGCCAGGCGAGCGTCCGTCGCAGCCGGCGTAAAAGAGCCAATGCCATCGCGCGGACCCAGCGAGCCCGCCGGTTTCATCAACTGCGACTGATTAGAAGCACCAAAGGCAGGCGACAGCAACGCAAGCGACGCGGCGACCGCACCCCCGGCTAGTCCTGTCCAAATCTGCCCCTGCACCATTTTCGAGTCGAGTCCCTTTAGAATTCAGGCTTAGCACCATAAGCGCTGTAACCTATACGCCTAGCCCTGAACGCTTTTTGTTGCAGAGCTGTTGCACCATGCACACACAAATGTCGTTTTTCGACGATGTTTTACCCGACAAGAATCTCGTCACGCCCGATCGGGTGATTACCCAGACCGTCAGCCAAGACCTGCGCTTGCGGGCGCGGCTTTAGCGGACTAACGATCAACGCCAAGCTCACCAATCCCAAATACCCGAGGACCGACCACAGATGATCCGCCGTTCCGTACTTGCCGCGATGATCCTGATCGCCCCGCTCGCAGCCTGTGGCAGAAAGCACAAGCCGCGCGCCGCTGCCGATCTCGCCCCATCTCGGACGACGACCATCGGCATCAATTCATATCTGTGGCGCGCCGCGCTTGACACGGTCAGCTTCATGCCGCTGGTCCAGACCGATTCAAACGGGGGCGTCATCGTTACCGACTGGTACGCGAACCCCAAGTCGCCCGGCGAACGGATGAAACTCACCGTGACGATTCTGGATGCGGACCTTCGCGCCGATGCCGTCCGCGTAGCCGCCTCGCGTCAAGCCTCGCAGGGCGGCAGCTGGATCGACGTGCCCGTTCAGGCCGCGACGGTCCAGAAGTTGGAAGATATCATCCTGACCAAGGCACGTGACCTGCGTCGGAACGCCATCGCGGGATAATCCTGTCATGTCCCAGAACGCCCCCCAAAACAGCCGTGGGCGCTTCAACCCGTTAAAGTCGGATGCCCGCTGGCAAGCCGAATGGGATGCACGTCGATCGTTTGTCGCCGACTCGGCCAGCGCCAAGCCGCGGGCCTATGTTCTTGAGATGTTTCCTTATCCATCGGGCCGCATCCACATGGGCCACGTTCGCAATTACGCGATGGGCGACGTGCTTGCGCGCTACAAGCGCATGACCGGCCATGAAGTTCTGCACCCAATGGGATGGGACGCTTTCGGCATGCCGGCCGAAAATGCGGCAATGGAACACAAGGTCCACCCCGGCGAGTGGACCCGCGCCAACATCGCTGCAATGCGTGCTCAGCTCAAGCGACTGGGCCTCGCCATTGACTGGAGCCGCGAACTCGCAACCTGCGAACCCGACTATTACGGCCACGAACAAGCGCTGTTTCTCGATCTCTATAAAGCAGGCCTGGTTTACCGGAAGGAATCAGCCGTCAATTGGGACCCGGTCGACATGACCGTGCTGGCCAATGAGCAGGTGATTGATGGTCGCGGCTGGCGGTCGGGCGCCTTGGTTGAAAAGCGCAAGCTCAATCAGTGGTTCTTGAAGATCACCGACTTTGCACAAGACCTTCTGGAGGGCCTCGGAACTCTGGACGGGTGGCCCCATAAAGTCAGGCTGATGCAGGAAAACTGGATCGGCAAGTCGATGGGGGTCCAGATCCGCTTTGCCCTGACCGACGGAAGCGACAGCATAGACGTCTATTCGACGCGCCCTGACACGATCTTCGGCGCAAGTTTTCTCGCCATCGCCACCGATCATCCGATAGCTCAGGAGATGGCCGCCCAGCGCCACGCGCTCGAACAGTTCATCCTGCAATGTCGCCAAGGCGGTACCACGGCGGCGGAGATCGAAACGGCAGAAAAGCTAGGCTTCGATACCGGCTTCACCGTCGATCATCCACTGATCCCGGGCGAAAAGCTGCCTGTATTCGTCGCCAATTTCGTCTTGATGGATTACGGTACCGGGGCCGTGATGGGTGTGCCCGCCCACGACCAGCGTGATCT
>JAYVVA010000378.1:0-4864 GCA_043787435.1 Sphingomonadales bacterium
TGAACTTGCGATTGCCGTCGCGGTCGTGCAGCAGCGAAAGGGCCCAAGTGCCAGGACCCGGAGCCCGGATGCACAACTGCACTGGTCCACTCGAGGGGACATCGACTACGACGCGCCGGAACGCCTTACCGGTGTTGATCAGGATATTGTCGTCCTCGAGGAAATCGCGATCATTTGCGGGGTAAAGCTCGACCTTCATCGTCCCGCCACGATCCTTTAGGCCGGTTGCCGTCACGATGAACGAAGGACCACTCTCTCCTGCGCGACAACGCCCCTCGGCCATACCAAGCGTAGGCGAGGAGGCTATATGGGCAAATGCCGTCACCGGCAGCAGGGCGAAAAGCGCAACAAACTTCTTCAATTCTCTTCCTCCTTCGCCGCACGGTTTACTGTCACAAGATCGCCGATCGCCAGCGCCGCCGCAGCCACAAGATGTATCAACAGGATTAGGATCGTCACGACACCGACAACTTGTTCGATCTCGCTGTTTCGGCCGAGGAACCAGATCACGATATTGGCAAAAATCACTTCCGTATTGACGAACAGCGGCAGACGCGACGCCATCAGCTTAGCGGTCGCCAGCAACGCCCAAATGCCAAATGCAATCTGAGGCGCGTACAGGCTCCATGCCAGCGCGATCAGGCCCGTAGTCGCCAGAACGCGCAGTAAGTGCACGCCAGCGACCCACCACAAATCGCCTTTCGACAGGCTGAACAGGCGTTTGCCGAACGCGACGATCAAGATCGACACCAAAACGACCACGCCAATCGAAGCCGCCACCGCTGTCCCGGCAACGCCCAGATCGAGATCGCCGATATAGCGCCAGGCAAGCGCCATCAGAACGAGCGTGCAGCCGTTTCCGACCATGGCCGACAGGATCGTCACGTCCTTGACTGCCCCGAAGGGCGAAGTCGCCATATTGAGCTTCTTGCGCGCCCAGCCGTAGAAATAGGCCTCACCGAGCAGGTCGAAAAGCAAGGCATTGCCAACCTGCTTGCGCGCCAACGCCACCACACCTTCGAGCGGAATAGCCCAAAGGCGGCGGTAAATCACGAAGTCTGCGACGATTGGTGCTCCCCAATAGGCAAGGAGGACTACCCAGAAAATCGGATTGGTCGGAATAGCATCGCGAATGTCGATGTCGCGCAGCCGCCACGCGATTGCCGCCAGCAACGCGACTGACAGTGCCGGGGTCGCCCAGCGCCACAGCGGCGACTGGCTCAGCGCGAGCGGGGGCGGATCGCCCGCCTGGGGTCCGGTTTCAACAGGTGGTGTGGTGTTTTGCAAAGCTATGAAGGTCTTTCCAACGCACCCGTTCTCTCGATGCCGGATAGCAACAATCTATGACGCGTGAAAGTCGGCATCATGCGACAACGGCTTCGAACAGGTCTCGCCACGCAGCACCGCTTGCCTCGACGGTGAATCGTTCGGCCCGTGCGCGCATTTCGTCGATGTTAACGCGATCGTCAAAAATCGCGGCCATGGCGGTTGCAAGTGCAGCGACGTCGCGCACGGGCACGCGCTGTCCGACGCCATCGATCAACAGCGCGATGTTGGGGCTACACGCGGTTGCGACAACGGGTAGCCCGGCAGCAAGCGCCTCGATCACGACAATGCCCAGCCCTTCGTAATCAGAGGAAAGGACGAGCGCATCGGCGTCAGCCAACCACCGATCGATCGGGCTCTGGTGCCCAGCTAGGGTGATCTGCGTGGCAAACCCAGACTTTGCAATCAAGTGCTCGAGCCGTGCCCGTTCAGCACCCTCGCCGACAATCGTCAACCGGTCATCGTGGCGGGCGATACGTGTAAACGCGTCGACCAACAAGCCGAAGTTCTTTTGCGGAGCGAGCCGTCCAACCGCCACGTAATGCCGCCCCGGCCGATCGCGGACGGCAGCGGCGCGTGAGCGTGCCAGCCGGTCGATCTCTGCCATTGTCAGCGAGGCATTGTCGATCACGGCCACCTGCGCTGGGTCAGCCCCCATTTGCATAATGATTTCAGCGCGCACCGGTTCAGCCATGCCGACAATCCGCGCAAAATATGGGGCCTGGAATCGCAGCCACATATGATAAATCGCGCGGATCGGTCGCGGCATGTCGCGGCGGGTCAGATCGTTGCTCACCCGGAACACCAGCGGCGGGCATTGGCGCCCAAGGATCAGGCGCAATGCGACGGCGACGATCGTGTAGCTGTTGCCGGCGCAAAAAATGACGTCGGGGCGCAGCTGTCGCACCCATCGGGGTAGATGCCAGATCATCCACAGCGTTTCGAACGATGCCGTGGAAATCCTGCCGGTTTGAAGGAGATAAAACGGTACGTCGGGTGCGTCGCCCGCCAACGCCCCTTCGTTGCGCCCCAATATGATCCGCGGGTCAATGCCCAAGGCAGCCCATGCGCCATTGAAGCGCAAGACATCGCGTTCGAGGCCACCAGGCTCGAAACTGTGGAGATAGGTCAGAACCCGCAAACGGCTTCAGGCAAGCAGATCGGCGTAACGCGAAGGGGCGTGAGTGCGCACGAATGTCGTATAAGTCGCGTCGATACTGTCGAGGAGCGCCGGAACCGTCGTGTCGCCGGGATGCACGGCAATGCGCGCATCCTTGAGCGCCCAGGGGGCAGCGCGCGCGGCAGCGGCGACAAAAAGCGAACTCAGCACTCGCGGCGTGCTGCGGCTCGCCCAGGTGATGACAGGGCTACGCGCGACGATCTTGCCCGATACGGGGGACCAAACGCGCAGGTGGTCTTCAGCGAGTGCAAATCGCTGATCCGTGAGCGCTTCCTTGGCGGCTTGCGAATAGAGCCAAGCAGGCGCGATAAACCCGGCGACCGATTGGCCAATCGCGTCCTCGACGACCTTGCGGCCCGCGGCCAGTCGACGGTTCGCCTCGTCGCGCGTCAGCTGCGCGAATTCGCCGGCGCCCGCAGTCATGTACTTTTGCATGAACCCGCGCACCTTGGCGTCGTCGCGGTGGCACCAGCCGTGGAGGAATATCTCGACACCCGCATTTGCCCAGCCCCGCAGTTTGGCGGCATAGGCGGGATTGCTGCTAAGGGGCGCGTCGCCTTCGAAGTCGGGCACAACCAACATCGCCATGCGTGGTGAGCCGAGCAGCCCTGTCAGCCGGTCGTAGAGGGCATCGACCTCGCGTTCGAAGCGCGGCGACACGTCGTGGATGGAGGCAAAAAGACGCGTCATACCGTGCGATATAGTCTTGATTGCGGCCTTGTCATGTCTGGCGCATAAACCGCGGAAATGGAACTCAACCGACGCACAATTGTTGCCGGGGCCGGATTGGCCATCGCGGGCCGTGCGTTTGCCGTTGCCAAGCGCACGGTTGACTTGGGCCTTCCTGGCGGTCCGAGCATCCGATCGTTGGATCCGCGCTTCCCGCAAAAGGACGACATGATCGTCCAGCGGCTGCGACCACCGCTCCTTGAAACGCCATTTGATGTGTTCGATCACGGCGTCTTCACGCCGAACGAGCGCCATTTCGTCCGTTGGCACCACAGCGACATTCCGACCAGCATCGACGTTACAGGCTACCGGGTCGCGATCCATGGCGCTGTGAAGTCACCGCGATCGCTGTCGCTCGGTGAGGTGCTGAAAGCGGGGGAACACGTCGAGTTCGCCGCCGTCAACCAATGTGCAGGTAACGGGCGCGGCCTGTTTGAACCCCGGGTTGCCGGCGCGCAATGGGCCAATGGCGCGATGTCGAACGCGAAATGGCGCGGCGTCCGCTTGCGCGACCTGCTCGACAAGGCAGGCGTGAGTGCCGACGCCAAGTTTGTGCGAGTCAAGGGACTCGACAATCCGCTGGCGGAAGAAGCGCCGCACTTTGCCAAATCAATTCCGATCGATGTCGCCCGCCGAAACGATACAATCGTGGCGTTCGCCATGAACGGTCAGGCGATGCCCCTGCTCAACGGCTTTCCTATCCGCCTGATCGTACCGGGGTGGTTCTCGACCTACTGGGTCAAGATGCTGTCCGACGTCGAGGTGCTGACTGCGCAGGACGATAATTTCTGGATGGCGACAGCCTACCGGATCCCGACTGTCGCTGTGAAACCGGGCGACAAAGTGTTCCCAACTGTCCCCATTACCACAATGCTCCCTCGAAGCTTTATCACCAGTCATGTCGATGGAGCGACGATCAAAGCTGGCGAACGGCTGGCGATCAGGGGCATCGCCATGGGCGGCGATGCCGGGGTAGCCAAGGTGGAAATCGTCGGGCTCGACAAGCTCGTATCAGTGATCCTTGAACCGGAAGAGGGTCGCTTCAGCTTTCGGCGCTGGTCCGCAACCGTCTTGGTTGGACACGAAAGCATCATGACCCTTGGCACACGCTGCACCAATACAAACGGGGTCACGCAGCCCGACATCCAGCCCTGGAACCCCAGCGGCTATGCCCGAAATGTCGTCGAACAGCTTGCGCTGAGGGTCGCATGAGGAGCGTCTTGTTGACGCTGGCGTTGGCTCTCACCGGATGCGCGTCGCCCAGCAGCTTTGCGTTTCGCAATACCAGCGTAACGTTGCCGCAGGATCCGATGATCCTGCCGGAAGGCCCCGGCAAGGACGACGTCGCGACCAACTGCCTTGCCTGCCATTCGGCTTCGATGATCCTCACCCAGCCGCGTCTCACGCGCAAGGAGTGGGAGAGCGAGGTCGCCAAGATGGCCAAAGCCTACCGGGCCCCGATCGACGTCATCGCCGTGCCGCATATTGTCGACTATCTTATGATGACAAGCGAGCGGCTTACACCCCAGGCAAAAACCGCGCCGTAACATCCTTTGGCACACGCAGGATCCTGCGTGTTGCCTTGTCGAGGATCGCCCAGGTTGTTTTTGCGCGAACGAGCGTTTTGCC
>JAYVVA010000379.1:0-1892 GCA_043787435.1 Sphingomonadales bacterium
GCGCCGTGAACGCGGCGCGCGCCTCGATGGCAAGGCAAGCATTCAGCACGCTCTGCTCGTCAAAAGCCTTGCCGATAATCTGGAGTCCAAGCGGTAATCCCTGTCCGTCAAGGCCGCCGGGGACTGACATCGCGGGCAGCCCCGCAAGCGAGCTGGGCACGGTGAAGACGTCGTTGAGGTACATCGCCAGGGGGTCAGCACTTTTTTCGCCCAGCGCGAACGCCGCGCTCGGTGCGGTTGGCGTCAGGAGCAGATCGCACGATGTCCACGCGTCATCAAAATCGCGCGCGATAAGGCTTCGAACCTTCGATGCCTGTGTGAAGTACGCGTCGTAAAACCCTGCCGAAAGGACATAAGCCCCGATCATAATCCGACGCTTGACCTCGGGACCAAATCCAGCGGCGCGGGTAGACGCATACATGTCCTGAAGCCCTGCCCCTGCGGGTAACTCGCGCAGACCGTAGCGCACGCCATCATAACGCGCGAGGTTGGACGACGCCTCGGCCGGAGCGATGATGTAATAGGCCGGCAGAGCGTATTTGGTGTGCGGGAGGGAGACGTCGACGACTTCGGCCCCCGCGTCCCGTACCCAGTTGATACCGCGTTGCCACAGCGCGTCGATCTCGGTGGGCATGCTGTCGACACGATATTCCCGGGGAATACCGATGCGCTTGCCCCGCAGATCACCCGACAGCGCCACCTCCCAATTGGGAACCGACAAATCCGACGAGGTGGAATCCTTGGCATCGAACCCTGCCATGGCTTCGAGCATGATTGCGCAGTCACGGACATCGCGCGCCATTGCGCCTGCCTGGTCGAGCGAGCTGGAGAATGCCACGATTCCCCAGCGCGAGCAGCGGCCGTAGGTTGGCTTGATTCCGCTGATCCCGGTAAATGCCGCAGGCTGGCGGATAGACCCGCCCGTGTCGGTGCCTGTCGCTGCCGGGCAAAGCCTCGCGGCGATCGCCGCCGACGAACCGCCCGAAGACCCGCCCGGGGCGAGCGCTGCATTGCCGCCGTCAGCCCGACGCCACGGTGAGATCACGTTGCCAAAGGCGCTCGTCTCATTTGACGATCCCATTGCAAACTGATCCATGTTCAGCTTGCCTAGCATCCCCGCGCCCGCGTCCCACAACTTGGTTGAGACGGTCGATTCATACGGAGGCACAAACCCCTCAAGGATATGGCTTGCCGCCGTTGTCGCCACGCCCTTGGTGCAAAATAGGTCCTTCATGCCGATGGGCACGCCAGACATCGGTTTCAGGGCACCTGCAACGCGCGCCGCATCCGCCGCGTCTGCGGCAGCCAACGCGTGATCGGGCGTTTCAACGAGAAAGGCGTTGAGCGCCTTTGCCGCAGCTACCTTGTCAATAAAGGCGCCGGCGACGTCACGCGCCGAAAAGTCTCCGTCGCGTACGCCGTCGCGGATGGCGGCGACTCCTAGATCGGTAAGGTCGGACATTTATTCGATCACCTTCGGCACGCCGAAAAAACCGTGTTCGGGCGCAGGCGCGTTCGACAGCACGGCGTCGCGAATATTGCCATCGGTGACGACATCGTCACGCAAACGCAGCTTGTTTGCAATGACCGCAGTCATCGGTTCCACCCCAGACGTGTCGACCTCGCCCAACTGCTCGATCCAGCCGAGTATATTGTTGAGCTCAGGTACCATCGCTGCAACTTGATCGTCGGTGACGGCGATGCGGGCCAGCGAGGCAATCTTTCGGACAGTAGCGCTATTGACTGACATAAATCCTCGGTCGTGGGTTGTAGACAACCATTGGGCGCGGCGGCTAGCAGCAACCTCCCTGCCCTTCAACCACCGGACACCAATGGCCCGCAAGTTTCTGTATGTCGTCGCCTTCCTGACGTTTCTGACCGTGCTGTGCGGC
>JAYVVA010000380.1:0-2670 GCA_043787435.1 Sphingomonadales bacterium
CATGTCACCTGCCGACAGCGCCGCGACGCACACGATGTTCGAAACGATCATCAATATACCGACGGTGCTGGGGCGCGGCAAAGTCCCCGAGATGGCGACCTATCTGGCGAGCGAGTACAAGAAAGCCGGATTTGCCGACGCAGATGTCATTGTCATCCCCTATCCAACGACCAACTCGGCGAGCACGCAGCAAGACCAGACCGCAGCATTGGTGGTGATCTGGCGGGCGGCAGGCAAGCCTGTCGCAAAGCCGATCATGCTGATGGGTCATATGGATGTCGTCGAGGCCAAACGAGAAGATTCAACGACCGATCCGTTCGTGCTGACCGAAAAGGACGGTTATTATTACGGCCGTGGTTCAACGGATATGAAGGAAGGCCTGGTCGGTATCAGCCGCGCGCTGATCCAGCTCAAGGCTGCCGGGTTTAAACCAAGGCGCGATGTCGTCGTCTTTTTCACCGGAGACGAAGAAACAAATGGGATCGGCGCGGAGAAGGGCGCCAAGGAATGGCTTGCTAGGATGGGCAACCCCGAACTTGGTCTCAATGCCGATGGCGGCGGTGTCGGGTTCACACTCGACGACAAGCCACTGGGAGCAAGCCTCCAGACGGCCGAAAAGACCTTCGCAGGCTATACATTTACCGTACGGAATCGCGGGGGCCACTCGTCGAAACCACGCAAAGACAATGCGATCTACCAGCTTAGCCATGCACTCGAGCGGCTCGAAGCTTATCGGTTCGAGCCGATGCAGAACGAAACAACGCGGGCCTATTTTGCGGGCGCGGCCAAGGCCGACCCACGACCGGCGATCGTCGACCAGATCAAGCGCTGGCTTGCCGATCCCAAGGACGGTGCCGCCGCCGACGCCATCGAAGCAGATGAGACCTATGTCGGACTTACCCGTACACGGTGCGTCCCGACGCGGCTGTTCGGTGGGCACGCCGACAATGCCCTGCCGCAGCTTGCCACCGCGATGATCAACTGCCGCATTTTCCCCGGCGTCGACCCCAATGCGATCAAGGACGAGCTGACGAAAATCGCTGGCGACGCCAATATCGTGGTGACGCGCAACGATCAGTATGTCGCGTCGATCGCGTCACCGCTGCGGACAGACGTCACCGCTGCTTACACCAAGGCTGTGACGACGCTGCATCCCGGCATGCCAATCACGCCGGAAATGTCGACGGGCGCTTCAGATGCGCGGCCATTCCGGGTGGCAGGCGTCCCCGTTTACGGCGTAGGCGGCGAGTGGGTCCGTGTCCCGGTCGATCTGCGGGCGCACGGCAAGGACGAGCGACTACCGGTCAAGGCGCTGGATGACGGCGTCAAGCATTTGATGATCATGGTTCAGGAAATGGCCGGGAAATAGGCATTCTAGCTATTGAGAACTATTTGCAAAGATAATGCCTTTCTGACGGTTGCGGCGCTGCATCAACACGCCTAGGCGCAACGCCAATTCCGCAACGTCAAGGAAGGACTGCGCCGTTATGGCACGCAAGAAGATCGCGCTCATCGGCGCTGGAAATATCGGCGGCACGCTCGCCCATCTCGCTGCGCTCAAGGGTTTGGGCGACATCGTCCTTTTCGACGTCGTCGAAGGCGTCCCGCAGGGCAAGGCGCTCGATCTGTCGCAGTGCGGCCCGGTCGAAGGGTTCGACGCGACGATCATTGGCTCGAACGACTATGCCGACATCGCCGGCGCCGATGTCATCATCGTGACTGCCGGGATCGCGCGCAAACCGGGCATGAGCCGGGACGACCTGCTCGGCATCAATCTCAAGGTGATGAAGGCCGTTGGCGAAGGCATCGCTGCCAATGCGCCCGAGGCGTTTGTTATCTGCATCACTAACCCGCTCGATGCCATGGTCTGGGCATTGCGTGAATTCTCGGGCCATGCTCACCACAAGGTCGTCGGCATGGCTGGCGTGCTCGACTCGGCCCGGTTCAGCCATTTCCTGGCCGATGAGTTCAAGGTGTCGGTTAAGGACGTGACGAGTTTTGTGCTTGGCGGCCACGGCGACACCATGGTTCCGGTGATCGAATATTCGACCGTCTCCGGCATCCCGGTGCCCGACCTGATCGAGATGGGTTTTTCCACCAAGGCGCGCATTGACGCTATCGTTGCGCGCACCCGGGCGGGTGGCGGCGAAATCGTTGCCCTGCTCAAGACCGGCTCTGCCTTCTACGCGCCCGCGACCAGCGGTATCGCGATGGCGGAGGCCTATCTGTACGACCAGAAGCGCGTCCTGCCTGCCGCCGTGCACCTGACCGGTCAGTACGGCATCGACAATCTCTATGTAGGTGTGCCCGTCGTAATCGGTGCGGGTGGGGTCGAGAAAGTCATCGAGATCAAGCTGAACGACGAGGCCAAACAAAATCTCGCGGTCTCGGTTGAGGCGGTCAAGGAGCTGCTCGTGGCATGCAAGGCCATCGACGGATCGCTCGCCTGAATCCCGCAATCCGCCCCGGAAGGAATTAGATGAGCATTCTCGTCGACAAGAATACCAAGGTCATCACCCAAGGGATGACTGGAAACACAGGTACATTTCACACCGAGCAGGCGCTTGCCTACGGCACGCAGATGGTTGGTGGCGTCACACCCGGCAAGGGCGGGACAGTCCATATCGGACTTCCAAACTTCAATACCGTCCACGAAGCCGTCGCCGCAAC
>JAYVVA010000381.1:0-1888 GCA_043787435.1 Sphingomonadales bacterium
TCAGTGAACCTGCCCTGCGGCGATGAAACCTCCAGCGTTTTGCCGACCAGCATCGGGCGTTGATCGCGCGCGGCGCGGTGGATAGTATGACCTTCAGGCATGTGCGTGTAGCGCTACGGCGTTGCGAACAATGACTGTTGCGCGCGCTCGTCGGCAAACGGTTCGAGCGTTCCCAGCAGCATCGGGATTTTCTCCTTCATCGCGAAAAAGCCGCGCGTGCCATAGGGCCAGGCCCGCGTATCAAAGTCCCGCCGCACCTCAACGAGTGTAACGCCAGCTACCGATAGCCGCGATTTCAGTTGGAGCAGTTCGTCCGCTGTCGGCCCGGCCGGCACATAGGGCACGGCGATCGTGGTGACACCGGCTGCACGCGCCCAGTCCAAGACACATACGCTCGAAAACGTTGGCAAACTTGTCGCCGACACCTTCAGGCGCGCAGCGGTGTTCGCCAATCCGTCTTCCAATGCCGCTGCTGCAAAGGAGGTGACGAGCGCGGAAACAGGGAGAGGCGACCTCTCGCTCGTGCAGGTTCCACCCGCGACCGCGACAATCTGGGTAACAGCCGGATCGGGAAGCTCTGGATGCAGATCGTCTTCGGACAACAGCAGCCCAATCCGTCCCGTTGGATAGCCCGATGCCGCCGCGCGCAGTTTCGTTGCCGGCAACATCGCAGCATCTTCCAGCGGCGGCGCTTCGCGCGCCAGCCCCTGCGGATTGAAGCGGCCAGCTGTACATGTACGGATGTTGTCGGCACGGGCCAGATAGGTCTTGCCTTTGGTATGGAGCCCGCCGACCCAGCGCCACGAAAGCGTGTTGGACGCGGCGTCGCCATCAAGCAGATGGCGATACATTAAATCCGCCCCCAGCTGCCAGGGCAGCTGCAACGTAAAAATCCAGATCGATGCAAACCACATGCGGGTGTGGTTATGGAGGTAACCCGTCTCAACGAGTTCTTCGACCCATGCATCAAAGCACGAAATGCCGGTCCGGCCGTCGACGGCGCGCTCGTAAGATTTGCGCAGCCCGCCTTTGCCACCGAGGTCATCGGCCTGGGCCTGAAGCGCCGCTTTGTAGTTGGTCCACAAAAACGGCCGAGTCTCGAGATGCCCCTTGAAATAGGTGCGCCAGAAAACCTCGTGTACGAATTTTTCTGCCGCCTCAGGGCTATGCTTGGCGAGCACGGCGCCAAGCACTTCTTCCTCCGTGACCAGGCGATGGCTGATGTACGGCGAGAGCATCGAGACATTGGTCCGTTCGCCGGGGCCAAGGTCATGATTGCGCCGCGATTCATAATGTCGCCCGGCATTTGGCAGGAAAGAATTTAAGCGCGCCAAGCCCGCGCTGCGGGTTGGCGTAATTAACAATTGTGAGTGATTCATATAACCAAATCTATGTGACCAAAGTTAGTGCGACGCAAAATTGAGCGCCTTGTTCCCCGTCAGTGGTGCGGTCAGTCTAAGCTCGACTTAGTACGTTTAGGTGGCGAAGCACGGCGCTTGTGAGTGCTGTCAGCCTAATCGCGTGTCAATCGGCGTGCAAACGGGACCCCTTTTGGGGCGAAATCGGCGTCCAAAAAGGACCGCTTTGGCAGGTTGGGTTTGACGGCGCGCGACAATCAGGATGAGACGCGTTGTCGGGCTTGCGGCGGAGGTCGGGCGTAGCCCGGCCGGAGGCGCAAGCCCGACAAGATAGTTCTTTTCGGCGGTCGTAACGGGGGCGGTTAGCTCCGGTTCTTGAACCGCCAGCTGGGAATTGTCAGGTTAACTTGGCTGAGGGTGTGGATCGGCGTCGAAGCGGGACCCCGCCTAATTCGCGGCAAGATGCTATAATCGCTATCGTATTTCTATCGACGGGGGGTCCCGATCGGCGCCGATCGGGACCCCCCGTT
>JAYVVA010000382.1:0-28295 GCA_043787435.1 Sphingomonadales bacterium
TCGGCTTGTGTGTAGCCCGCCCGCACACCTAGCGTGTGCAGCTCCATAATCTCGCGCGCGAGATTTTCGTTGAGACCAACCTTACGCCTTCCGCGCGCAGCGACTGCCTTTCCCACGCGGCTGTTCGGACCGATCGATTGCGCTTGGTCAAGATAGAGCAACATTGCCGGGTGCGTCTCGACCGCGAACAACATGTCACGGAATGTACCCAGTACGTGCGGCCTGATCGCCTCAATCTCGAGCAGCCCTCCCATGCCAATGATCTGCAATTTGTCGATCGAGACAGCGAAATGGTTTGCCCAGAAATAGACCATCCGCTCGACAAAAGGGGCCGGCGTCTCGAGTGCCGAATTGGCACGTGCGCCCACCAGCGCGATATATTCGGCGCGAGCGGTGTCTCCGGCATATTTGCGCGATGCTTTCAGAGCCTGCTGCATGCTTTCGCGCGTCGGGGCGCCGTTGCCGTCGGTGGCCATCGTGCCCCCCTGATCTGCCTTGTTACCTGCCTGCTGACGATAAGCGCGCGTCTGCTCCAGATAATCGGCAAGCCCAGTCGCGACTGTGGCGCGCGTCGGTGCTGACGCAAAGGCAGCAGGTTTGGACTCATAGCGACTGAATTGATCGAAAAGACCACGCCGCGCGTCGCTCACCCGAATATCGTCGGGTCGCGCGCCAAGCCCGAAACGGGCGGATGCGGTGGCAAAGTCAATCATGCGACGGCCTCATGCAGAAGCGAAGCGTGCCCTGCGGGACCCGTTCTACGCTTTAACGCGCAGAGGCACGAGACCCTTCGAGATGAACACGGGCGTACGAGCACGCAAGCCTGAATCGGGATCCGATCGTCACCATATGATAGGGGCATTGCGCATAACGATAACGTCGACTGAAAAAACTGATTTTACGGCATCAAGATCGATATAGCGACAATAAGCGGTCGATGTCGCTTTGACGGACTCGGCGCAACCCTTTTGAAGCGTCAAACCTCATGGGCGGGTTCCAGCCGACAAGCCGCGTCGACTTCGCGTTCGACCTGCAAAGTCGCGTGGCCGATCTCGAACCGGTCGTGGAGCATGTCAGCTGCATCATGGAGGAACGCGTCTCCAGGGCATCCCGCCTGCATGATGAGGTGGGCGGTGAGGGCAACCTCTGTTGTACTCATTGACCAGATGTGTAGGTCGTGAATACCACTCACTCCAGGTAATGAGGTCAACGCGATCTCGACATCACGCGGCGCGATGCCGTCAGGCACGCGATCGAGCGCCATTGCAACAGAGTCTTTCAGCAGTCCCCAGGTGCCAATGAGGATGACGGCGACGATGACGAGGCTGGTCGCCGGATCGAGCCATTGCCAGCCCGTTTGTCCGATCAGGAACGCAGAAGCCACGACACCGGCCGAGACGACGGCATCCGACGCCATGTGCATAAAAGCTCCCCGGATATTAATGTCGCCCTTTCGACCGCTTGCAAACAACCAGGCCGTAACGCCGTTGATCACGATACCAATCGCGGCCACCACCATCACAACGCCGAATTTAACCGGCTGAGGTGCCGCGATACGCCCCAGCGCCTCATAGGCGATCGCCCCGATCGCGACGAGCAGGAACACGGCGTTGAACAGTGCGGCAAGAATGGACGTTCGGCGCAATCCGTAGGTGAAGTGAATCGTCGGGGCGCGCTTGCCAAGCGAGCCGGCACCCCAGGCCACCAACAGTCCTAGCACGTCAGACAGATTGTGGCCCGCGTCCGCGAGCAAGGCGACCGAGTTTGCGGCGATGCCAAAGCTCGCTTCGACCGCAGCGAAACCCAGATTGAGAATGGTCGCGATCAGGAACGCTCGTCCGAAACCTGCAGGAGCGTGGTGGTGAGGGCCATGGTCATGATGATCGTGGACGCTCATGGGTGAAGGCCATGCCGCGTTGACTCGGCAATTAAAAGCCCTCGGGCATCTCCACTGGTCCGACAACGTCGCGATACCGCGCAATCGCATAGCGGTCGGTCATCCCCGCGATGAAATCTCCGATGTGGCGGCCGCGGGCAGGCTCACTTTGTGGCAACGTCGCCCGCCATTCATCGGGCAATAGTGCAGGATCAGTTGCGTAGGCCGCAAACAGGCCGATGATCAACGAGTGCGCCATCTCGGCGACCTCGATCTGGCGCGGGTGGTGGTAGAGCTTTTCGTACATGAACTGCTTCAGAGCTCGCTCTTCCTCGGCCATCGCGGACGAGAAACCGCTCAGCGCCGCACCTGCCATCCGGACGTCAGCGACTGAAGAAGCGCCACACGAAGCGACCCTTGCCCTTGTCTCCTCGATCACATCGTTAACCATCACGCCGATCTGCTGCCGGATCAGCTCGGAACGCAAGCGACGCGGCGCCACGTCTGGATAGCGACGCACAACTTCGGCCCAACCGCGCCCGACAATCGGCAACGCAGTCAGTTCATCGAAGTCGAGCAGTCCGGCACGCAGTCCGTCGTCAATATCATGATTGTCATAAGCGATGTCGTCGGCGACGCCTGCAACCTGTGCTTCGAGGCTCGGCTGACCCGACAGGTCGAGCCCGAACGCCGCATCGACGCTCGCCAATGCCCAACCGGGCACCGCAACCGCGCCGCTGTGCTTCGCAAGTCCTTCCAACGTCTCCCAGCTTAGATTGAGCCCTTGCCAGCGCGGATATGGGGAATCGAGGAGCGTGAGGACGCGCAGCGTGTTACCGTTATGATCGAATCCACCTATCGCCTTCATCGCCACTTTCAGCGCATCCTCGCCGGCATGGCCAAAGGGCGGGTGACCGATATCGTGTGCTAGACATAGGGCCTCGGTCAGATCCTCGTCGAGTCCCAGCGTTCGGGCGATCGTGCGTCCGATCTGGGCCACCTCTAAACTGTGGGTTAGACGGACCCGGAAGTGATCTCCGTCGGGTGCAACAAATACTTGCGTCTTGTGGCGGAGACGGCGGAAGCTGATCGAATGGATGATGCGGTCCCGGTCGCGCTGGAACGCCGTGCGCGGGCCGCGAACTTCGCCCAGTGTCTCAAAATACTGGCGTCCGCGGCTCAACGCGGGATCGCTCGCCAGAACCCCAACCGACCTCATTTACCGGAAATCTTGTCGACTTCCTCGCCCGCGTCGCTGCTGTAGGTCAGTGCGCTCACGCCGTTCCGGGCGAGTTTGCCGACGAGCTCGCGCGCTGACGCGGTCGATTTCATCGGGCCTACGAGAATGCGGTTGGTCGCCTTGTAAGGCGTCGACCAGCCCGTCAGCCCCTTGAGTGCCGCTTCGTTGTCTGAACGGAGATGCCGCAGGGTAATGCCGAGGCCGCTGTCGTTGCGCCCCGTTGCGATTTGAACCCAGACACGCGCGGGATTACGCTTCGCTGAAGCTGCCTTTTCGACCTTGTCGCGCTTTGCGGCTTCTTCAGCGGCAGTATGTGCGGCGAGCTGCGCAATCTTCTTGCGAGCAGCGGCGCGGGCGCGACGAAGTTCGATGGTGTTGGGCAACTCGACCACGCTTTCCTGCTCGCGCTCAATGCCAGCAAGCAAACCAGCCAAGCGAGGCGCCGGCACATTAGCCGAAGACTTGGGTACTGACGGGGTCGGCGTTTCATAAGCCGGTTGGATTGGGGTGGGTGCCAAGGACGGTTGCGCGACCGAAGCCAGTGTACGCATCGGCATAGCGGCGACCAATGCAGCTGGCCTCTCAGGCAGCGAAGCCAACGGCGGTGCAGGCGGCCGCATCGCATCTGGCGCTGGTAATGAGCCCGTTTGCACCTGCGTAATCCGGAAGCCGTCGCCGCGCGCCTCGGCGGGCAACTTCGTCGGATCAACAGGGCCTATCCGCGTGTTGATGCGCCGGCCGGCCCGCGCCGTATTTGGTTCATTCGCGCGCAGACTCGGTACCAACGGCGCGGTAGGGGAGGATCGGTCTATCGTTGGCGCTGCTCCCCCGTCCTGTCCCGGACGACGGCGCCGTTCGAGCGAGTCCGCTATCGCAATTCGCGTCTTCTTGACGTCGGTGGAACGCGGTCCCAGCGGCTCTCCCGCAGGAATCAGGCCGCGATCTCCCGACATCACCGGCAACCGCGGCAGGCCAGATTCCACGACGGCTGACGTCCCTGGCAACGGTCGCAGCGCCGTCTTTAGGAACGGATCGCCTGTCTGCACCGCGAGTTGAGTTCCGTCGGTCGGAACGGTACCGAAATTGACGGCGTGCGCACGTTCGGCGGCGTTGAGCGACCCAAGGCGTGACAAGAGCGGCGACATGGCGCGGGCCATAGCGGGCACCATTAACTGTCGCGCCACAATATTGGCACCAGCGACGTCGCCGTTCATGGCCATAATGAACGCACGGGCGCGCCAGGCTCCCTGATCCTGTTTGCGCAGAAGCGGATCGAGCATCGCCATCGCGGCCGTCCGGTCGCCCGAAATGCCCAGCGACAGCGCATATCGCCGCACAAGCTCGGCATCGCGTCCGCGCGCGATCACCAGCGCATAGTCTCGTTGCGCGCGTTTGGGGTCACCACGCAGGTCGTACGCCAGCCCCCGGTCACGTGCCACGTCGGATTCCGCTACGCCCAGTGACACAGCCTCGCCAAACAGGCGCAGCGCATCATCAGGGCGCTCGATCATCACCAGCGATGACCCAAGCCCCGCCTTTACCCGACCGCTCGACGGGGAAACCTGTTCAGCGCGTGCGAAAAACCCGAGCGCTGCATTTGCGTCCCCAACATCGAGCGCCGCCTGGCCCGCACCGAGCAAGGCGTTGAGGTCGCGCGGGCTTCCGGCAAGAATTCGAATGTTACGAGCCAGACCTTCGATCGGGTCGTTCGAATCGGGGATTGGCTGAACGAGCAGTGTCGACTGCGCAGTCGAGGGCGACCATGCGCCCGAGGCGGACGCAACGGCGAGCATGGCAATCAAAAATGGCCGTCGCAGCGCGGCAAACGAACATGTCATATCAGGACGCAGCTAATGTGGTGCCCTCAGTGCGGCAACCCGTGCCCCGCGCACAACCCGAGACCGTTGCGCCGGTCTGCCCCCGTTGAGGGACAAAACCGGGACAACGCGCGCGCGAACTATTGGTTGTTCTGGCGATTGAGGAAACGTGGAATGTCCAGTGGGTCTGTCTTGGCTTCCGCTTCCTCCGGCTTGATGGCAGTCCGCGCAATATTCGACATGCGCTCAAACAGCGTCGCGCCGGCGGGCGGCTGAACGGCTACTGGTGTGTCGGGAACGGCTTTCGCCTCCGGCGCGAGCCAGCGGCTACCACCGCGCGGCAACGGGTTCGGCGCGATTTCCTGATCGAGCAGCAGTTCTGCGCCCTCGCCGTTCGGTACTGGCTCGCCTGCGACCGAATCGTCCTCGAAAATCATAGTGGGGACAGGAGCGGTTTTAATCGTCTCCGTCGCCTCGGCGACAGGAGCGGCTTCGGGAGCTTCGAGGGTAATAACCGGTTCCTCGACCGGCGGCGCCATAACGGGCGACATGGCAGGCGGCGCCTTGGGTTTGAGACCAGGAAAAGCAAAGACCCGCGCGGGTTCGGGCAGGTTGGCGGCGTCTGCCTCGATCCCGGTTGCGACGACTGAAACGCGGATTTTGCCTTCGAGCTCGTTATTGAATGCCGAACCCCAGATGATGTTTGCGTCCGGATCAACAAGTTCCTTGATGTGGCTGGCGGCTTCGTCGACTTCCATCAACCGCATGTCTTCGCCGCCAACGATGGACACGATCACGCCCTTCGCGCCGCGCAGCGACACGCCATCGAGCAGCGGGTTGGCAATCGCCTTTTCGGCCGCTTCGATGGCACGATTGTCGCCCGACGCTTCACCAGTACCCATCATCGCCTTGCCCATTTCGCCCATCACCGACCGGACGTCGGCGAAGTCGAGATTTATGAGGCCGGGCATTATCATCAGGTCGGTAATGCCGCGGACACCTTGCTGCAGAACTTCGTCCGCCATCTGGAACGCTTCTTTGAACGTCGTCGACGGGTTGGCGATAAGGAACAGGTTCTGGTTCGGAATGACGATCAGCGTATCGACGTGCTTCTGCAGCTCGGCAATGCCGGCTTCAGCGGACTTAGTCCGCCGCGACCCTTCGAATGCGAACGGCTTGGTGACAACACCGACTGTCAGAATACCCTTGTCGCGCGCCGCCTTAGCGATGACCGGTGCGGCACCCGTACCGGTGCCCCCACCCATGCCGGCCGCAATAAAGCACATGTGCGCGCCTTCGAGCGCCTTTTCGACATCGAGGATAGTCTCCTCGGCAGCCGCTTTGCCGATTTCTGGCCGCGAGCCTGCGCCTAGACCCTGCGTGATTTTCAGTCCCAGCTGAATGCGCCGTTCGGCAGCACTCGTGTTCAGCGCCTGCGCGTCGGTATTGGCGACAATGAAGTCGACTCCCTGCACATTCGACGCGATCATGTTCGCGATGGCGTTGCCGCCCGCGCCGCCCACACCGATCACGCTGATGCGCGGGCGAAGCTCATCGACTTCAGGCGGCATGAATTCGATGCTCATCGACAAATCCCCTCATATATGGTGCGGGCGTTACGATTGCCCCCCAACCCCTTGTGCCTCATCCAATTCGACGAATCATCAAAAAAGTTAACGCGTAAGTGAAATTTCTTAGTAGCCATATCGAAATGCCGCCATTAGCCGTTTAACGAGTCCTCCGCCAACCGTTCGTGTCACCATCTGGTGTCCCCCGGTGGCGCGAAGGTCCATCGGATCCGAAGCAGCATAATGGATCAGACCTGCAAGCGTTGCGAAACCCGTCCCGCTGTGTGCTTCGGGCAGACCGTTTAATCCCCGCGGTCGGCCGAGTCGTACAGCGCGGCCCAACGCGCCTTGCATGTAATCGGCCAGGCCCTTCAGCTCAGCGCCACCACCAGTCAGAACGACTTGGCGTCCAACTGGGCCGGTGAAGCCCAATTCCTTCAGCTCGCGCGCAATCTCGCCCACGAGATGGTCGAGCCGCTGCCGAATAACCGAAATCAGCTGGGCACGGGTGATCCGTCCGCCTTCGCCCGCGTCGTCCTCGGACGAGATCGGCGCGACTTCGATCATGTCGTGGTTATCGCGCGGGCTTGTGGTGGCCGATCCGTAAAAACACTTCATCCGTTCCGCCTGCTGGCGGCGCGTACCGAATGCCGATGCAATGTCGTCGGTGATATCGGCGCTGCCGAACGGGATCGATGCGAGCCCCACGAGCATGCCACCCGCAAACAGCGACACGTTCGTCAAACCCGCGCCGATCTCGACGAGTGCCACGCCGAGTTCGCGCTCCTCTTCACTGAGACACGCCATGCCGGTCGCGACCGGAGACGCAATGATCGATTTCACCTCAAGATGCGCCGACCGCACGCACAGATCGAGATTTCGTACCGGTGAGCCGTCGGCCGCCACGACATGGATGTCGACGCCCAGAGTATCTGCATGAAGTCCCAGCGGCTTTTTGACGCCCTTGAGGCCATCGAGCGTGTAGAGCGTCGGCTGAGCGTGCAGCACCATACGTCCCTCAGGGTCGATTGCACTACGCCCATGCGCGAGCAAATTGTCGATGTCTTCTTGCTCGACGCGGTGACCGCCAAGCTCGACCTCGACTGAGGCAAGATTGCTGACGAGGCCACCTGCCGAGAAGCTTACCCAGACATCTTCAATATTTGTGCCCGCAATGCGCTCCGCCTGCTCGACCGCTTCGCGAACCGAGCGCTCGGTGGCATCCATATCGGCAATATAGCCCCGCCGCACGCCTTTGGACTCGCGCTGGCCGGTCCCCAGCACATTGAGTTGCCCCTCGTCGCCGCGCTCGGCGATCAGCGCAGACACTTTCCACGACCCGATATCGAGTGCGGTGATCAGTCGGTCGGGACGCGGTTGGGCCATGTTACGTTCCTCAGGTCGCGAGTGCAGGGTCGATAGACTTGTCGGGGGTGTCGGCAGTTGGGACGACCGGCTTTTTCGGCCCCGGCAGCACCGCCATCTGGTCGGGATTGCGCATATCAAATCGTGCCATGCCACGCCCGAGCAGGCGCTGTGCCGCGTCGAGATCGGCAAATTTCTTGAGGGCTGCTGCTGCCGCAACATCGCCCTCGGGCAGCATCAGCGTTTCTCCCGACTGGAACTTCAAGTCCCAGCGACGGTCGCCGATCCAGACGGCGCCGTCGAGTACCGGGCGCAGCTGCGGTGCGTGATCCATCAGGGCAGTTAATGCTGTGGCCTGCACGTTGGCATCTGGACCAATGACCAGCGGCAGATCGGGCATGGCATTCAGATTGACCGGCTCCAGCGCGACCCCGTGTGAATCGACCAATGTCAGCTGCTGCGAATGCTGCCAAACAGCCGCGGGTTTGCGTTCGACGATTTCGATGGCCAGCGTGTCGGGCAGGCGACGGGAAACCCGCGCGTCGGCAACCCAGCCGTATTTCAACAGTTTCTGTCGCACCCCTTCGAGATCAACCAGTGGCATCGCGATCGACTGCTGATCGAGCGCCACGGCATAGACGCTCATTCGGTCCATCCGGTCGATGCCGGTAACATCGATATGCTTGACTGAAAAGCCGGCGCGACCGACGGCTTCGCCCATTGCCACGCCTACCGTGTGCGGCACACCAAGCATCATTGCGATGGCGATGATGCCGGCCGTCGCAATCGACAGGATCGCGACCGTAATCACCGTTTCGAGGACGTGATTACTGATCGGGATCATTGCCAGCATCCGTGACAGTGCCGGTGGCCTGCGTTTCAACGGCTTGACGACCTTGACCGTCTTGCGCTTGGTGGCGCCCCCACGCTTGATGGCTGCGGTTGCGGTCACGCGGCATCCTTTAGTATCGCGGTAACGAGCTCATCGTAGCTCATGCCGATATGCCTTGCTTGCTCGGGAACGAGGCTGAGTGGCGTCATGCCCGGCTGCGTATTCACTTCGAGCAAGTACAGCCCCTCGACGCCTTTTTCGTCGTCCCATCGAAAGTCCGACCGGGACGTGCCTTTGCACCCCAGAACCTTATGTGCCTTAAGTGCCATTTCAAGACACGCTTGCGCGATCTCGCCGGGGATGTTTGCCGGGCAGACATGATCCGTCATCCCGTCAGTGTATTTGGCATAGTAATCGTAAAAGCCGCTCTTGGGTTTCAACTCCGTTACACCGAGCGCGCAGGTACCCAGCACAGCTGTGGTCAACTCGCGTCCTCGAATGAACGGTTCGGCAAGCAATTCCTCGAACTCGTGCCACGGCCCCGGCATCGCGCGCGAGATGGGGGTGCCATAATTTCCCTCTGACGTGACAATCGCGACACCGACCGACGACCCCTCGTTGACAGGTTTGAGGACATAGGGACGCGGCAACGGATCACCCAGGTACAGGCTTTCCGACTTCACGACATGCCCGCCGGGCATGCGGATCCCGTGCGGGACTAATGTCTGTTTGGACAATTGTTTATCGATAGCAATGACCGACGTTGCCATTCCCGAGTGGGTATACGCGATCTGCATCAGGTCCAGCATTCCCTGCACCGACCCGTCTTCCCCCGGCGTCCCATGCAGCGCGTTGAACACAATATCGGGCGCAATCCCCGCCAATACCTGAGCAACGTCATGGTCCATATCAACGCGGACTGTCTCATGACCCAGCCTTTCGCACGCCTCAGCTACGCCCGCGCCGGTAACCAGCGAGACTTCACGTTCAGCCGACCAGCCGCCCATGAGTACCGCGACCTTCACACTTCACCTACGCGTTGGATTTCCCATTCGAGCGTAACGCTCGAATGCGCCTTGACCCGCGCGCGGACTTCTTCGCCCAGATTTTCGATGTCGGCGCTCGTTGCGCCGCCAAGATTGAGCAGGAAATTGCAGTGCTTCTCGCTGACCTGCGCCTTACCAACCTGCAGGCCGCGGCATCCCGCTTCATCGATCAGCTGCCAGGCTTTTTTTCCCGGTGGGTTCTTAAACGTGGAGCCGCCGGTCCGCGACCGCAGCGGCTGCGTTGCTTCGCGTTTGGCAGCGATCCGGTCCATCTCGGCACCGATGACCTTTGGATCCCCGGCATGCCCGCGCAGCATCGCCGAAACAACGACGGCGCCGGCAGGCAGTTCAGAATGTCGATAAGTGCAGTGAAGCTCGCCGAGCGCCAATGTAATCCGCTCGCCCGAGTTCAACACCAAGTCGCAGTCGATCAGAACATCGCTCACTTCACGGCCGTAGGCACCGCCATTCATTCGCACAAAACCGCCGACCGTGCCGGGAATTCCGCGCAGAAATTCGAGGCCCGCTATCCCAGCATCGCGGGCCGCACTCGATACGAGGATGCCTGATGCACCGCCGCCGCACCTGAGCGTCGTTGCGTCAGCCTGTTCAACCGTGGCAAATGCCTTGCCGAGCCGAACCGTCACGCCACGGACACCGCCGTCGCGGACGATCAAATTCGAACCAAGCCCGAGCGGCCAGATAGACG
This sequence comes from Sphingomonadales bacterium, assembly GCA_043787435.1. GTDB lineage: Bacteria > Pseudomonadota > Alphaproteobacteria > Sphingomonadales > Sphingomonadaceae > Sphingomonas_O. Next base: position 10,454 of record JAYVVA010000382.1, read on the forward strand.
CTGTGGGGTCGACGTGACGAATGAAGGTTTGCAAGTCGTCGGCATCCACAGGCTCGAACAAGGTCTCAGCCGCACCGCCTGACTTGAACCAGACAAGTGGCGCGAGAGGCGCGTTACGCGTCACACGTCCGCGCACGACTCCCTCATGATCCCGACAGACGCTTGCTTCGCGCTCGGGAAAGGGCACGTCCATCACGACCGTCGCTTCTCGATGGCGGCAGCGAGCCCCGCCGCCCACTTGGTTATGTCTCCTGCGCCCAGGCACACGACGAGGTCGCCTGATGCAGCCTCCTGCGCCAACAGCTTTGCCAATGCATCTGCGCTTTCAACCGTCACGGCAGCTCGGTGTCCGCGCGCCTTCAACCGGTCGACCAGCGCCTCGGCATTGACGCCGTCAATCGGCGCTTCGCCCGCCGCATAAACGGGTGTGACAAGGACATGGTCGGCATCATTGAAAGCCTGTGCGAACTCATCCATCAGCCCGACGAGCCGCGAATAGCGGTGCGGCTGCACCACCGCGAAAACCTTGCCTTGCGTACCTTCACGCGCCGCCGACAGAACGGCGCGGATCTCGACAGGGTGATGGCCATAATCGTCGATGATCGTGACACCACCGGTTTGCCCTACGTTGGTGAAGCGCCGTTTGACGCCACCGAAAGCAGCAAATCCTTTCTGGATCGTTGCGTCATCCAGTCCGAGCTCGATCGCCACTGCAATCGCAGCGAGCGCGTTCTGGACGTTATGCCGTCCTGCCATTGGCAGGTGAATGTCCTCAACGCTGCGCGTGCTCCCATCGCGCTGCCGAATGATGACTTCGAACCGGTTGCCACCCGCGCCAGGAACGACATTGACGCCGCGGACGTCGGCTTGCGCAGAAAACCCATAAGTCACAATCCGCCGATCTCGGACGCGCGGAAGCAGTGCCTGGACTTCAGGGTGGTCGAGACACAGAATCGCCGCACCATAGAACGGGACGTTTTCGACAAACTCGACAAACGCGTCCTTGACGGCCTCGAAGCTCCCATAATGGTCAAGGTGTTCTGGATCGATATTGGTAACAACCGCGATCGTCCCGTCCAGCCGCAAAAAACTGCCGTCGGATTCGTCGGCCTCGATCACCATCCAGTCGCTTGCACCCAATCGTGCGTTCGACCCGTAATTATTTATTATTCCGCCATTGATGACGGTGGGGTCGATCCCACCTGCATCCAGCATCGCCGCGATCATGCTGGTCGTTGTTGTCTTTCCGTGTGTTCCTGCCACCGCGACCGTCGACTTCAACCGCATCAATTCGGCGAGCATCTCAGCGCGGCGCACCACTGGAATCCGCCGCTCATAGGCGGCGGCAACTTCGGGATTGACCCGCTTGATCGCCGTTGATGTCACGACCACTGCTGCGTCACCGAGGTTGTCGACACTATGTCCGATCGCGACGACAATGCCGCGTTTTCGCAATCCCTCGATGACATAACCTTCAGTGACGTCGGAGCCCTGAACTTTATAGCCCAGATTGTGCATCACTTCGGCGATCCCCGACATGCCGATGCCACCGATACCGACAAAATGGATAGTTCCGATATCGGTTGCGACGCCTTTCATGATGCAAACGCCAGTTTGAGGTCGACGCGTTTCGGCGCATCGACAGCAGGACCAATCCGTTCGATCAGGTCTGCCAGATCACGCACGGCATTAGGCCGTCCGCAGGTTAACGCGCGCCTCGCCGCGTTGGCCAGCCCAGCGCTGTCGAGGCCGAGCTTTTGCATCTGCTTGGCGAGTTCGACGGGGGTGAAGCTGTCTTCTGCGATCGCGCGCGCTCCGCCCGCGGCGACCATCTCGCGGACATTGGCGGTCTGGTGATCATCCATGGCCGATGGCAGCGGCACGAGGATCGCTGGACGACCCGCTGCCGTCAGCTCGGCAATGGTAGAGGCCCCCGCTCGCGCAATCACGAGGTGCGACCATCCCAACCGCACCGGGAGATCGGTGAGATACGTCTGCACATCCGCTGGAATGTCGTGTTCGGCATACGCGGCGCGGACGCGTTCAATGTCCTCGGCGCGCGCCTGCTGAACCACCTGGAGACGACGGCGCAAAGCGAGGGGTAGCATTGCGAGCCCCGATGGCACGACACGAGAGAGGATGCTGGCACCTTGGCTACCCCCCGTTACGAGGATTCGTAAAATGCCGTTTTCGTCGAGCGGCGGATAATCCTGCGTGCCCAGGTTCACGACTTCTTCGCGCACCGGATTGCCGACGAGATGCGTTTTTCCCTTCCATGCCGGTTTCAGCCGCTCAGTGTCGGGATAGGAGGTTGCAATAACGTCGACCCGGCGTGCCACCAGTCGGTTGACGCGACCCATGACAGCGTTCTGCTCGTGCACCCCCGTCGCGATACCTGCGCCATACGCCCCAAGCAGCGCGGGGAAAGCGGGGTAGCCGCCAAAGCCGACAACGACCGCCGGCTCAAAGGTTTCGTACAGGCGCACAGCCATGCGCCGCCCCGACAGGATGGCCCGGACGCCGGGCCACCAGCTTGTCGGGTTTTTGGTCAACCGTCCCGCGGGAAGCACATGCATCTGCACGCCCGTAAACAGCCCCGGGATCTTGGCACCGCGCGCGTCGGTGATCAGGGCAACATGATGCCCGCGCGCGATCAGTTCGGCGGCCAGCGCATGCGCTGGGACCATGTGTCCGCCGGTGCCACCGGCAGCGAGGACAAAGTGCTTTGCAATAGTCAACGCGCGTTCCAACGGACGACATAGGGGCTGCGCTTCAGATACGGGTTCCGCCGCGTCAGGGCCAGTAACAAGCCGAAGCCGATACACAAAGCGATCATCGACGAGCCGCCATAGCTGATAAATGGCAGCGTCATCCCTTTCGAGGGAGCAAGGCCGACATTGACCGCCATGTTGATGAAGGCCTGAACCGCCAGCTGCGTGACCAGCCCCGCACTCGCCAAGACGACGAACGGCTCGTCCTCGTCGAGCAATTTTACAAAGACGCGCACGACGATCGCCACGAACAGCAACGCAATAGCCATGCATGCAATCAGTCCGAATTCTTCACCAATTACCGAAAATATATAGTCGGTATGCGCCTCGGGCAGGCCAAACTTCTTCTCTCCGCCACCAGGTCCGGTGCCGAAGAAACCGCCGGCAGTCAGCGTCGCGCGCGCGCTGTCGATCTGGAAAGTGTCACCACTCTGAAACAGGAAATTGTCGATGCGCTGGGTTGCAACGGGATAAAAGAGATACGCGCACACGACGCCGAGGCCGCCTGCAGCCGTAAGGGCGCCCATGATGCGGAACGAAACCCCCGAGAGCATCAGCAGCGCGAGCCACATCGTTCCGAACACGATGGTCTGCCCGAAGTCCGGCTGCTTCATCAGGAACATGGCGATGACCGCTGTCAAAATACCTGACAGTGGGATCACAGGCAGCGATTTGTCCTGTGTCCGTAACGACAACAGCCAGGCGAGGGCGACGACAAAACAGGGTTTGAGAAATTCGGACGGTTGAATCTGGGCAAAGCCGTAGCCGATCCATCGCCGCGCGCCGTTAGCCTCAGATCCCATGAGCGGCACGAAAGCAAGCAGCACCGAAAAGAACGCTGCGCCGCCGAGCGCAAGTCGCCGCGCGTCGGTGCGGTTCAACATCGATACACCGATCATCACCGGCACACCGACCGCGACCCACATCAGCTGACGCCAGAAATAATAGAGCGGGGCAACGATGACGTTGCCACCCGAATAGCGGGAAGCTGCGGCAGGTGAAGCCGCTGCGACCGCAATGAGCCCGATCGATATCAGCACAAAGGCAAGCAGCAACAAAACCCGGTCGATTTCCCAGAACCACATGCCGAAACTTGACCTGTCGGTGCGACCCAGCCGGGCGCCATTCGTGCGGGCGACAACGGCCATTACAGCACCTCCACAAGCCGGCGGAATTGATCGCCGCGATCTTCATAGTCGCGGAACTGGTCAAACGAGGCGCACGCCGGCGACAGCAGCACCGCCTCGCCTGCAACCGCATCGCGCGCGGCATGTTGAACGGCGACGGCGAGTGTCCCCGACACCTCGACCTGCATGTGCGGCTGCAAAAGGTCCGCGAACATCTTGGCACTGTCGCCAATAGTGTAGGCTGAGCGCACATGCGCGAAATGCGGGGCACAGGCATCGAGGTCTGGTGTCTTGGCCTGACCGCCGAGGATCCAGCGAACCGCTGGGTAGGCCGCAAGCGCAGCGGCGGTCGACGTCGGATTGGTTGCCTTGCTGTCGTTGACGAACAGCACTCCGTTCAGATTGCGGATATTTTCCGTGCGGTGCGGGAGACCGCGATAGGTGCGCAGGCCATTTTCGATCTGGTCTCCGCTCAGACCGAGCGTGCGACACACGGCGATCGCTGCGGCTGCGTTCTGGGCATTGTGAGGTCCTTGCAACGCTGGCCAATCCTGCTGCGAAGCAACGTCTATATCATCGATGAGTTCGACACGCGGGGCTCGCGCATCTTTGAGGACGACGTTGTCAGTCTCTGACAGACTTCCGAGAATCGCAAGGCGGCCGGGACTTTGCATCTTGAACAACCGCAGTTTCGAAGCGGCGTAACCCTCAAACCCGTCATACCGGTCCAGATGGTCTGGCGTTATGTTGAGCAAAACCGCGACATCGCAATCGAGTGTCAAGGTCAGGTCGATCTGATAACTCGAAAGTTCGAGGACATAGACCCCTCCGACGGGCAAGCTGTCCTGCGCCAGAATGGGCAGCCCGATGTTGCCTCCCATTGTCGTTGGCACACCTGCTGCCTGCAGGACGTGGTGAACGAGCGCGGTGGTCGTGGACTTGCCATTTGTGCCGGTAATGCCGACGACCTGATGCGGGGGCAGCTCCCCGCGCGCCTCGGCGAAGAGTTCGATGTCGCCGATCACGGGAACCCCGTAGTGAGCCGCATGAGCCGTGATCGGATGACGATTGAGCGGCACGCCAGGCGATACCACAACGGCGGTAAAACCGGTGAGATCGAGCGTGAGTGGGTCGGTCAAGCTCAGCCCTTGTCTTTCATGCTCTTCGCGTCTTGCTCGATCACTGTCCCAGGCCACGACCTGCGCGCCGCTTGCCAGCAACGCGTGCACAGTCGCTGCGCCGGAGCGCGCCAGCCCGAGCACTGCAAAGCGTTTGCGATTCCAGAGGTTGCTCGTCATCACCGGAGCTTCAACGTCGACAAGCCTGCGAGTGCGAGCACGAAGGAGATGATCCAGAAACGGATAACCACGGTCGCCTCGGCCCATCCCAACTGCTCGAAATGGTGGTGGATCGGTGCCATGCGAAAAACGCGCTTCCCCGTGCGCTTGTAGAAGAATACTTGGATGATCACACTCGCGGCCTCAAGCACAAACAGGCCGCCAATGATCGCCAGAACGATTTCGTGGTGCGCAGTCACGGCGATCGCGCCGAGCGCGCCGCCGAGCGCCAGGCTACCGGTATCACCCATGAACACCGCTGCCGGGGGGGCGTTGAACCAGAGAAAGGCGAGCCCCGAACCGACAACAGCACCACAAAAGATCGCCAGGTCGCCCGCACCCGGCACGTGCGGAATGCCGAGATAAACAGCGAATTTTGCATTCCCCGCCAGATACACGATGATCATGAAAGCGACCGAGGCGATGATGACCGGCATGGTGGCGAGACCGTCGAGTCCGTCGGTCAGGTTTACCGCATTGCCCGCGCCGACGATCACAAAAGCAGCAAACAGGATGTAGAGCGGGCCGAGGTTCAGGTGGAAATTGTTGATGAACGGCAAATAGAGTTCGGTACCGTTATTGTACGTAATCAGCCAAGCCGCGAGCCCGGCAATGGCGAACTCGCCGACGAGGCGAACCCTGCCCGACACACCCTTATGGCTGTTTTTCTTCACTTTATCGTAGTCGTCGAGGAAACCGATCATGCCGAATCCGAACGTCACTGCTAGGCAAGCCCAGACGTAAGGATTGGTCAAATCCATCCATAAAAGACTAGAAACACCCAGCGAGGTGAGGATCATCAAACCGCCCATCGTGGGCGTCCCCCGCTTGGCGAAGTGCGACTGCGGCCCGTCTTCGCGGATCGGTTGCCCCTTGCCTTGTCGGATGCGCAGCCAGCCGATGAACCGTGGCCCAATCAGCAACCCAAGAAACAGCGCTGTCGCCACAGCGCCGCCGGTACGGAACGAAAGGTAACGCAGCAGGTTGAAAAGGCCGGGAAAGTGCAGCCAATCGGCGAGGAGATAGAGCATCGGCTAGGCCGTCCCTGATACAAGCGACGCAACCAGTGCTGACAACCCGACAGAGTTCGATCCCTTGACAAGGATCGCATCGCCGGGGGCCGTCAGGCTGGCAAGAGCGCTGGCCGCAGTCGCGGCGTCGGCCACATGACGCAGTTCGACTTTTCCCTGAAGCGCGTCCGCCAGCGGCTCAATTCCGGTCCCGACCAACAGCGCAAAATCAACACCCGCTGCAATGACGTCGTCGGCCAGCCCCGCGTGCAGCGCATCGCTTTCCCGGCCCAGTTCGCGCATTGCACCCAGCACAGCAACCTTGCGGCCCGTCTCGCGCCCGAGCACACTCAATGTCGCGCGCATCGACGCGGGGTTGGCATTATAACTTTCGTCGATGACCAGCGCCTCGCCGCTTCCGACGCGTATGGTCAGCCGCGCGCCACGTCCTGCCAGTTGCTCCATGTCGGCTAGAGCGAGCGCCGCGACGCCGACATCGGCACCCAGCGCATGGACAGCGGCGAGCACCGCGAGTCCGTTCGAAACCCAATGGGCGCCTGCCAGTCCAACGGTGAGGCACAATTCGGCTCCCGGCATGGCGACAGTGATCGTGCTGCCATCGGGATTTTCGATGACGTCTCGCGCGCGGACATCGGCGCCGTCGCCAATCCCAAAGGTAAGGAGATGAGCGGCGTAAGGCTTGGCATGCGCAATCAGCCGCTCGCGTTGAGGGCTGTCGAAGGGAATGACGGCAGTACCACCAGGCTCCAATCCTGCGAATATTTCGCCTTTGGCATCCGCGATACCGTCAAGACCTGTCGGAAAGAATTCGATGTGCGCCGGCGCAACTGTCGTTACCAGCGCGACATGGGGGCGTACCAGCCGTGTCAGCGCCGCAATCTCACCGCCGTGGTTCATGCCCATCTCGAACACGGCATAGTCGCTATCGGCGGGCATTCGAGCCAGACTCAACGGCACGCCGGTATGATTGTTGTAACTCTTGACCGAGCGATGCACGCGCCTGCCGGGCAAGCGTGCCAATGCGGCGGCGAGGGCTTCCTTCGTACCGGTTTTTCCGACCGATCCTGTGATCCCGGCAACCCTCGCCGATCCGCGCTCTCGGCTTGCGACCCCGAGGGCATTGAGTGCAGCCGCCGTGTCGGCGACGAGGACATGGGGGTGGTCGACGGGCTGCGACACGATCGCGCCCATTGCACCTCGGGTAAAAGCCCCTTCCACAAAGCGGTGCCCATCAGTGGTTTCGCCGGGCATCGCAACGAACAGGTCGCCCTTTACGACTTCGCGGCTATCAAAGGCCACTCCCGAAACGGCGAAATCGACCGAAGCTTTGCCTCCGGTAGCGCGCGCGATGGATGAGGCGGTCCACAAGCTCACAACGCGCACTCGCGGGCAACTTCGACATCATCGAAGGGAAGGACAAGGTCCCCGACGCTCTGACCCGTTTCGTGGCCCTTGCCAGCGATCAAAACGATATCCTCGGCACTTGCCTCGGCAATCGCGGCGGCAATGGCCATGCGGCGGTCCGCGATCTCGGTGGCCTCAGGAGCCTTGGACAGGATTGCGGCCCGGATCAATGCAGGGTTTTCGCTGCGCGGATTGTCGTCAGTAATGATGACACGGTCAGCCATGACTTCTGCGATCAGGCCCATTTCGGATCGCTTGCCCGCGTCGCGGTCTCCGCCAGCACCAAAAACAATGATCAGCCGCCCGACCGCGTGCGGCTTCAGTGCCGAGATCGCAGCTGCAAGGGCATCGGGCGTATGCGCATAATCGACGTACACTGGCGCGCCCGTGCGGGTGATGCACGCGCGCTCCAGTCGCCCGCGCACGCCCTGCAGGCGCGACAGATTGGCAAGCGTCTGCTCGGCATCCCCTCCGGTGGCGATAACCAAACCCGCCGCCATCAATGCATTCGCCGCCTGATAGGCGCCGATCAACGGGAGCGAGACGTTGAGATCGCGGCCTTCATACGACAGGGTCAGTGCCTGCCCGAGACGGCCAGGCGTGCGCTCGGCAAGCTTGATCGTCGCCCCGCGCGCGCCGACGCCGATAAGCTTGAGACCACGAGCATGCGCAAGATCGATCACGCGGTCGGACGCCTCATCGTCCTGCCACACCACCACTGTACCGTCGGGATCGATAACTTCGGAAAACAAACGCAGTTTGGCGGTCAGATACGCAGCCATGTCACCGTGATAGTCGAGGTGGTCACGGCTGAGATTGGTGAAACCTGCAGCCCGCACAGGCAACCCTTCGGTCCGGTACTGGTCGAGCCCGTGGCTCGAAGCCTCAAACGCGGCATGAGTGACACCCTCGCGTGCCAGCCCAGCCATGTTCGACAGAAAGGTGACGACATCAGGCGTCGTCAAGCCTGTAGTCACGGTTTCGTCTGCGGTTGTAACGCCCAGCGTGCCAATGCTGGCGGCGTGATGCCCCGCCATTCGCCACAGCTGACGGGTAAGCTCGACCGTCGACGTTTTGCCGTTCGTGCCGGTAACGGCGACGGTCGTCGCCGGGAATGGTGCGAAGTATTTGCCCGCAAGCAATGCGAAACGGCGGCGCGGCTCGTCGGCATAGACGGGCTGCGCGCCTTCAACGGCAACGCCCGGCCGAGTGACGACCGCGACGGCTCCCGCCGCAATCGCTGCGGGGATAAACTCCTCGCCGTTGAACCGAGCCCCGCGAAAGGCGCCAAAGATGTTACCGGGCGCAACCTTGCGATGGTCGATCGCAAATCCCGTCACTTCTCCACCTGCAGTTGGTGCACCACCTCGAGCGTTGCTTGGCGCATCGCTGTCGAGAAGCGTCGCCAGTCGCATCAGTTGTCGCCCTTGGCTTTCCACAGCAAAGGCGTCAGCTCGCTGATGTCGATATCGCGGCCGGTATCCGGATAGATGCCAAGCATCGGGCCAATCCGCGATATTGTGCGGCCGACTGCCGGCGCGACTGTCCACGCTGCTGTGCGCTGGCCATGACTTATCGCGGACCCTTTGGGTTCGTCGAGCATACCAATCACTACATAGCGCGGCGCATCCATCGGAAACGCAGCGGCGAAGGTTGCAACAATGGAATGGTGTGCGTAGCCCCCCTCGCTGGCCTTTTCAGCTGTGCCGGTTTTGCCACCGATACGCAGGCCGCTTATATTGGCGCTACGTCCCGTGCCATCGGTCACAATCAACCGCAGCAGTTGACGCATCCGGTCGCTGGTCGCTTGCGTGAAGACCCGGCTTCCCTTGGGCACCTTGCGCGGATCGATCTTGAACAGTGTCGACGGTCGCCAGATTCCGCCATTGACGAGAGCGGCATAGGCCGTCGCCAGATGGAGAGGCGTCACCGCCATACCGTGACCGTAGCCAATCGTCATGACTGTTGTCCGCCCCCAATAGGTAGGGGTGGGCCAGATCGGACGGGCACGTTCCTTGAGTTCGATATCGGGCCGTGCATCAAAGTGCAGCCGTTTGAACATGGACGCTGTCCGAGCCTGACCCAATTCGTCGGCGATCCTCGCCATCACAATATTGGACGAATGGGCGAGCATTTCGGGCACGTTGTACCAGCGCCCGGCAGGCTCGTCGTCATGGATCGTATAGCCCCCGACCCGGAGCGGCGCTGTCGCATCATAGCGTTTCGTCATGGAGGTGACGACGCCGGTGTCCATGGCGTTGGCGACCGTGATCGGCTTGAAAGTAGATCCCAGCTCGTAGACGCTCTGCGTCATCGAATTGCGCCACTGGGGGTCGTCTCTGCTGCCCTGGGGCTTGTTGGGATTGAACACCGGGAGCGAGACCATCGCCACGATTTCCCCAGTGTGGACGTCGAGAACGATTCCCCCCGCACCGACCGCGTGCTGGTCGACCATCGCGGCGTAAAATTCACTTTCTATTGCTGCCTGAACACGCGAGTCGATCGATAGGACGACCGGTTTGCCGCGCCCGCTCGAACCGCCGAGTTCGTTGTTCAACACGCGCTCCATGCCGGTAATCCCGTGTCCCGACAGGTCGGTATATCCGAGCACATGCGCGGCGAGCGTGGTCTGGGGATAGAGCCGTTCGGGCTCACGGGCATAGGCCATGCCGGGCTCGCCCAGTGCATTAACGGCGGCAACCAATTCCGGAAGAGCCCGACGACGAAGATACGTGAACGGCGTCCGCGATGCCTGCCGCGCCCGGATCACCGCCAAATACTCCTGCGCCGTTTTTTCGGGCATGAGTTGCGCGAGTTTTTCGGCAAGCTGGTCGGGTGACGTCAGCAGCCTGTCGGTGTGAATACCGATCGACCAGGCTTCGATTGTCCGGGCCAGGACCTGTCCGTTACGGTCGAGGATGTCGCCCCGCAGCAGAGCGGAATCAGTCAACCGCTTCTGCGCGTCGCCCGAGAATACGCCCATCACGGCGACCTTTCCGACGAGCACCAGCGCCCCTGCCATGAACAACAGCATCAACAACATCAGGCGCTGATGGGCAGTGGCGACCGCACTCGCCCGCTCTCCGGCGTCGCGGGTCCGAGGCGGCTGGGCAACAAGTGTGGTCACGGGCGTTTGCGACGCTCCTCGGCTGCGGTTCGGATCAGATCACCCATTGTCGTGCGGTCTAGCACAACGCGTTCGACGAGCGCCACGCGCTCGACATGCGCAGGCGCTGCGTCAGGTACGTAAGCGGCACGCTGCAGATGTGGTCCCGAACTGGCCGTCTCAGCCGCGGAATCTGCAATCGCCCGCGTCGTCGAGGCCGCCGCCAGCAGAGCGCGCGGCATCACCTCAGCCGGACCGGTCGTGGGAGCATCCGCTGTCAACCCTGCAAGTTGCGAGGCATCGCGCAGATATTGCCCCGCGCGCGGCGCGGCGAGTGCGAGATCTTCGTTGTTCCACTTTTCAAGCTGGCGCTGGCTGGCGCGCGTGCCGAGTTCAGTCTGCAGCTGGCGCATATCGCGATGCGCCGCCGCGATCCGCTGATCGATATTTTCGAGCTTGGCGCGCTCTGCAGCAACTTGGAGAGAGATAAGATAGAGCCCAGTCGCTGCGGATGCGACGCCCATTACCCATCCGAGCGCACGGAAGCGCTGTGCGATCATGACGTGCCCCTTTCATCGTTGGTCCAGGCAGGATTTGACGTGCGACGCGCGCTGCGCAGCGTCGCGGAGCGAGCGCGAGGATTGCGCGCGAGTTCGGCAGTGCCGGGACGCACGGGTTTTGCCACGGCCTCAAAGGTCGGCGCGGGGGCAGTGGCCACTTCGGGCATATGACGCGATCCCGCCGGTGTCGCACCGGAGCGCCGACGCAGAAAAGTCTTCACGATCCGGTCCTCGAGGCTGTGAAAGGTAACCACGGCCAAGCGTCCGCCGGGCTTCAGGATACGCTCTGCAGCCGCGAGCCCGTCTTCGAGTTCGCGGAGTTCGCGATTCACATGCATCCGGATTGCCTGAAAGGTCCGTGTTGCCGGATCTTTCTTTTCATGCGGCTTGTAGCCGAGGGCGCGGCGGACGACGTGCGCCAGCTCGCCGGTGGTGGTCAGCGGGCGTGCGGCGACGATGGCGCGCGCGATGCGCCGCGATTTGGGTTCGTCCCCGAGCGCGTAAATTGTGTCAGCGATGTCGCCTTCTGCGGCAGTATTCAAGTAGTCGGCAGCGCTCTGCCCGGCACGCTCCATGCGCATGTCGAGGGGACCGTCGGACTGAAACGAAAAGCCGCGCTCGGCACGGTCGATCTGCATCGATGACACGCCTAGGTCCAGTGCCACGCCATCTGCGCGCTCGACGCGGTCCATGGTTGAATAGCGCTCGGCAACAATCGTGAGATTTTGATGCGGGATCGCGGCGGCAACCGCATCGGGATCTCGGTCAAACGCCACTACCTGTGCACCGCGCCCGAGGATGCCTACGCTGTAACCGCCCGCTCCATACGTGCCGTCTACGTGGGTTTCTCCAGGCGCCGGGGACAGCGCCTCGAGGACTTCGTCGATCAGGACAGGAATGTGCAAGGCATCGGTCAAATCGCCACGCCTTTTTCCCTCATCGCAAAGGCGCACCGTTTGCGTGTGCCCTCCGGCACGTCCGGATTGGCAAGCAAGCGATGCGGATTCCAGATGTGGAAGACATCACCGGCACCGGCGAAAAAGGCGAAATCGATCAACCCCAGATCGTCGATTACAAAGCTTGGCAGGATAAAGCGCCCAGCGTCATCGAACTGCACTTCATCTATGTTGCCAAAGTTGGTCAGCGCGTCACGAGCACGGGCGATTCCCTCGCCTCGGTCAAGGGCGCGCGCATAGTCGGTCTCGAGCCGCGCTTTGAGAAGCAGCGACCAGGGCTCGTCATAGGCGACCATACAAGGCAGACCGACTTCGTCGCCTATCATCAACGTACGGTCCGTCGAATTCTTGAGAAGTGCGTCGCGAAGTCGGGCCGGGATCGCGAGACGACCCTTTTTGTCAACCGCCTGCAAAGCGTATCCCTGATACAGATCGCGCTCGCCGCCCACGTGCCGTCCCCTTCAGGCGAAGCGCACCTGCACCGGAAAACAACCCTCGTTGCAGACCAGCTGTCAGAACTGCGTCAGGTGAACCCCGCCCTTGCTAAGCTGTAGTGGTATCAAGGGTACGGCTGGGCGGCAATGGGTAAAACTGGGAAAAAATGGGCAAAATTGAGTTTGTTGCGGAAATCGGGTCGGTTTGTGTTATTTTGTTCTAGCTACGTTCTGATATTCATTTATATTTGGGGTCGGGACCGTGGTGGACGCGCACCAGGCGCCTGCTTCCGGACACCCAAGCGCGACTCGGCGCTAGCGTTTGGCAGATGGCTGATGCTCGGCCGGTCCCGGTTTGCCGCCAGGCGCTGCACCCAATTGCGCGAGCGGCTCGGTATTCGGTTCAATCGCATTGCCGACGGGCGGAAGCGTAGCCACAACGGCCGGTACAGCTAACGCATTCGCGTTCTCTCCCGCGCTCCGTCGCACGCCGCTTGCAATCGCGGTCGCGAGGATCACGATAAGGAGTACTGCCGCCAATCCGGTTAGGCCGACACGCAATCGCTGCATTCGTTGCCTCGCATCAGGCCCCACCGTCGCTTGGCGTATCGGTTCGACAGCACGATGATCAACCATGCGATAAAGATAAGCGATATATCGCGTCGCGCCAAGGGTTGGGAGTTCGGGAAAAATACGTATCTCATGATCGGATATCAGCGTGCTGATGACGCTTGATCTGTCGCGACTGCTCCAACGTCGTGGCTCGGTCCCCGCGAACGGCCGACGCCCCATGGTGGCTAAAAGCGCATGGGCGGGCGCCAGGTAAGCTGCGGCTCCGCGTCCGATCGCCGACACCGCGGGGCGCGCGAATGCTTTGCGCAAACGCCGGTGCTTTGGCGAAACACACGTCTTGACAGGACCGTTTATGGGCGGAGGCGCCTACGATTGACGTGTTGGAGAGCAATCTGATTCACGTGCCCGGGTTGTGGGCTAGCGGCACGGCAATACGCCTCGATCAGCTTCTAGACGCTGCTTGCGACGTGTGAAAAGGAGCTCGCTGATGGTATTCGCAGGCCCCTGGCGTATTCGTCAGACGCGTCAACAAGGAGTAAGCTTGCGCATCACCCGGCGAGCCAGGGAAACACCGGCAAGCCCTTGCTGCGCAGCCATTCGGCATTGTAGAGCGACGAAAGGTACCGAAAACCCGTGTCGCACAATATCGTCACCACAGTCTTGCCCGGCCCCAATGCGCGCGCCAGGTGCATGGCTCCGGCGACGTTTATGCCCGACGACAGCCCCAGGCACAGCCCTTCGTCGCGGAGCAGCGCCGCAACCTGTTCCAGACCCTCTTCGTCCGACACGCGGAACTGGGTATCGATGGGTGCGCCGTCGAGGTTGCCAGTGATGCGGCCCTGACCGATCCCCTCGGCGACTGACGATCCTTCAGCCTTGAGCTCGCCGTACGCATAATAACTATACAGCGCAGCGCCATGCGGATCGGTCAGTGCAATCCGAATTTTTTCATCCTTCGCCTTGAGACCGAGGCCGACGCCCGCAAGCGTTCCGCCGGTCCCTACTGCACATGTAAAGCCGTCGACCCTTCCGCCCGTCTGTTCCCATATTTCCTCGGCCGTGCCGCAGATATGGGCGCGCCGGTTGGCGATATTGTCGAACTGGTTCGCCCAGACCGCGTTCGGCGTTTCCTCGGCGATCCGGCGACTGGTGTGAACAAAATGCCCGGGGTTACTGAACGGCGCAGCCGGAACCAGAACCAGTTCCGCACCCAATGCGCGAAGCGTATCCATTTTTTCCCGGCTCTGTGTTTCGGGCATGACGATAATTGTCTTATAGCCTTTGGCGTTGGCAACGAGTGCGAGACCGATGCCGGTGTTGCCCGCCGTCCCCTCCACAATGGTCCCGCCAGGTTTCAATGTTCCCGCCAGTTCTGCGTCCTCGACGATATAGAGCGCCGCGCGGTCCTTTACGGACGCGCCTGGATTGGCAAATTCACATTTGCCGAGGATCTCGCATCCGGTGGCGTCGCTCGGTCCTTCAAGCCGAACAAGCGGGGTGTTGCCGATGAGAGCGAGAGGGTTGGGGACGATAAACATAGTTGCCACCTACCAAGGCAGGCGGGCCGACGCCACTGGGAGCGCCGTGAGGATTTCTTGACCCGTCCCAAGCGACCGCTGTGTTGTATAGGCAATACACTAACGGAGTTGTGTTACGGCGCGCACCTACCTTGCTGTGCTGACTGCGGTTGTGATCACTGCACTCACCGCATGCAGCAAGAACAGCGGTGACAGCAGCGTGGCAATCGACATGGATAGCGCGGCTGACGCAGGAAACGTCTCGATCAACGTGCCCAGGTTCGACGCGAAGCTGCGTTTACCGACGGACGTTATCGCCCACGGCGATTTCGATATCGACGGGGTGAATCTCTATTCCGAATCAGAAATAACAGCATTCAATCTCAACGTCGACGACAACAAAAATATGGGACAAGATGTCGACCGCTCTGTCATCAAGATGGGCTTTGCCGCCCTAGCAGTCGTCTCCAGTGTTACCCGCTAATGCAAAGCTCAGTTTGCCGCAAAATCGCCAAACTTTTCCCGATCGGCAACTGGGATCTCAGGAAAGACCAGGGATAGTGGCGATTTCTCCATAGAACTTACCCCTGGGGCGCCGGGCAAGACCGACGGCAAAACTACGCTCATCGACGTCACGAAATAGCGACCGCGACGAAGCATTTTGGCGAATCATTCGTTCGTGATATGTTCTTCAAATGCCTGACTTCCCGCCTCGCCCGCTGCGCTGGCTGTTCCTCGATCTGAACGCCTATTTCGCGAGCGTCGAGCAACAGGTGCGTCCCGAGCTGCGCGGCAGGCCCGTGATCATTGCACCCGCAGGCGTCGACACAACCGTCGCGATTGCAGCGAGCTACGAGGCCAAGGCATTCGGGATCTCGACCGGGACCCCGGTGTGGGAGGCCAAGCAACGCTGCTCGGGGCTGTGCGTCGTAACCCCGCGCCACGACCTTTACGTCGAATACCATAGCCGCATCCTCGCCGAGGTCGAACGCCACGTCCCGATTACAAAGGTCTGCTCGATCGACGAAGTTGCCTGCCGTCTGCTCGACAATGAGAACGACGAAATTGCCGTGCGAGAGCTCGCCCGGCAAATCAAAGCGGGCATCCGCACCAGAGTCGGCGACTGGCTGCGCTGCTCGATCGGCATTGCACCAAACCGCATGCTGGCAAAGCTGGCATCCGATATGATGAAGCCCGACGGGCTGATCGTGCTAGTGGCCAGCGAGCTTCCTCAGCGACTTTTCCCGCTGCCGCTCACGGCCATTGCCGGGATCGGCGCAAAGATGAAGATGCGCTTGGCCAAGAGCGGCATCAACGACATCGAGCAGCTTTGTGCCCGACCGCCGCGCGAGGCGGGTTCGGCGTGGGGCGGCATCGACGGCGACAGGCTTTGGTACGCGCTCCACGGCGTCGACCTACCCGACAAGCCAACGCAGGAGCGTACAGTAGGGCATAGCCATGTGCTCGCGCCCAAGAACCGCGGACAAGAGAGCGCGCGCCTAGTTGTACGGCGCCTGGCGCTGAAAGCCGCCAGCCGATTGCGCACAAAGGAAAAGGCGGTGCGCCTGCTGCTCCTGCATGTCCGTTTCGAGCCCGACGCCCAAGGGATCCGAGGCAAATGGCATACCAGCGTCAAGCTGCCCGCGACGCAGGACTCGTTTCGCGTCCTTGCTGCGCTGGACACGCTTTGGCCGGAGCTCGTTCGAGTGGCCTCTGCTCGATCTGGCGGATTCCGGTTGCGGATGGTCGCCGTAACGCTCTCAAATCTGGTTGCGGCAGCGGGCGAGCAAGGACAGGGATCGCTGTTCGCGCGCCTGGACGCTGATCATGAGCTCGCCCGCAGCTTGCGCACCGAAGCGTTGAGTCGCGCGATGGACAAGATGAACAGTCGCTTCGGACGCAATGCAGTGATGGTCGGCCCACAACCCGGCGGAAGGGCAGATCGGATCGGCACCAGCATCGCTTTTGGCCGGATTCCCGACGCTTCAGAGTTTTTCGGTTAGAGCATGCGCCTTGCGCAGTGCAGCATTTGCCGTCACTACCGCCAGCCTATGACCAACAGTATTGCGTTTGCCGCTGTCGCGGCTGCCCTTGTTCTCGCTGCGTGCGACAGCAAGCCGACACCTCCAGCCAAGTCGACTGACCCCAATTCTGCAAACTTTGCTGCCCCCAAGGTTGCGAAGGGTGAATTGCCACCGAGGCCCAAATCATCGAAATCTTATCGCTGCGACGACCAAAGCGTCGTCGCGATCCAGCTTTTCCAGGGCGACAAGCAGGCAAATGTCACCATCGAAAAGGGCGTGCCTACTGTGCTTAAAGCTGACGAAGCCGGCAAGCCGTTCGTCGCCGAAGGTTTCGAGCTGACCGCCGCTGGCAACGTTATCACGCTTACGCGTCCCGGCCATCCAAAACAGAAATGCACGAGCTAACCGATTACCTTCTCATTGTGAGGAAAAGGCCGAGTTAGCTCGGCCTTTTTTTTATTTCGCAGACGGCATTCCGGTCGCTAGGCTCGGCCGATGTTCACAGGTCATTATAGCGCCATGTTCATGGCGGCCACGCACCTCAAGGCGCCCAATCTTGGCGCGTTGCTCGTGAAGTCGATATCTGCTTCTTTGGCTTTGTAGCGATCGGTGTCGAGCATGTGCGGTCCGTGCCCGACATATCGGCGATGAACCCGATAGACCTGTATGACATGCCATGAACACTCAGTCTAATTGGTACCCTAGTTTAGGGGGCTGGATTTGCGACTCTATTAGGATTTTGGACGCGGCAGTGGCCTGCAGCTGTGATCGGCGGCGGCGTGTTGTTGTCGCAATGGTTTTGCGATCTCTTCGTGCATATTCCTGACCTGAAACTCGCAGGCAGCTTACCCAAACTTGGCCTTGGCCTGTGGAATCATCCGGCACTCGAAATGCCTCTCGAGATCGGCCTCGTGCCGGCCTGCGCCTGTTTCTGGGGTCGGAAGATACGCACAACGCGCGGAGAATGGGCGCTAAACGCGTTGGTTGTGGTCTTGCTCTCGC
>JAYVVA010000383.1:0-4518 GCA_043787435.1 Sphingomonadales bacterium
GACTTGCGTTTCGAAGCGGGGATCGCTGTTGCCGTCGCCCCAACCGTCGTTGCGGGGAGCGGCGCAGCAGCTGGGGTCGAAACTCGCGAGGTCGTTTCCGGCGGGCTGCCCTCGAGCGCAGCAAGGTGGCTCTGGACTTTGGTCAGAGCCTCTTCAAGCTGCTTGATGCGGTAGCTGTTTTGTTCGCTGCTGCCGGTCACGGCCGCCAGTGACTTTTCGAGCGCGTCGACCCGCGCTGCCAAGTCGGACAGAGGAGCACTTGCCGGCGTTCCAGCAGGTGTTACGGCTGCCGGCGTTGCCGACAGGTCGGGCTGGACGAGTATGCCTTGCGGAAACACGGTCCGCTGCACAGCCTTCATTTCCTTCTCCAATTTACCGACCCGAACGTCGAGTGGATTGGACAACGTCTGGGCAATGGCGGGTATGGCCGCAACTGCCAGAGCCAGCGACAACCCCGGCAAGACCATCGATCGAACACGCATCATTTTTTTCGCCCCACCCCCGTTACTGACCGGCATTATTGCCGCTCTTTGCCGGCGTCGCAACCGGGTCGGGAAGTGTCTGGTTCGGGTCTACCCTTTTGCTACGCAGCGGAATGAATGTTGTTGGGTTGAGCTTCGGTTCGGGCGACTGGGCTGGCGTCGCGGCCGGGGCGACGCGCGCAAGCAGCGCCTTGGCGCTGATCTGTACATCGCGGATCGTCGTTTCAGGCGCACCGAGGGGAGCGACGTCTTTGCCATCGATGGTTACCTTCAGGGTATCCGGACGGCCGGTTCGGATCATCGGCGTATCGGCATCGAGCGGAACATTAAACGTCTCGTTGGCGGCCATTTCCTTTTGAAGGAGCACCTTGTCTGCCTTGTCGTAAATGCGCAGCCAAACAGGGCTTATTGCGGTCAAAACGACTTGCCCGGAGGATAACGGCGTTGTTAAGGTCGCCGCAGATGTCGTCGGCGCGGGTGGGCGCACCGTCGCTGGGGTGGGTTGCGCGGTTTGCACGTCGCCGCTGAACCAGTCTGACCGCCAGACCAGATAACCGACCAACAGCACCACGGCGATGACGGCCGCCGTCCAGGCAAGCAGTCGCGAAGGAACACGTGCCGGATCTACCGGTTCATAGGGTGTGTATCCGGTTTCCTCGGTCGGTGTCCGCCCGAGTTCGGCGCGCAGATCGCGTGCGGTCGCTATTTCGTCGGCCCCGATGGCACGGGCGAAGGATCGGGCAAAGCCGATGGCATAGGTAATCGAGGGCAGCGCGGCATAGTCGCTGCGCTCGATCGCCTCGAGATGGCGCATCGGGACGCGAGTCTTACCGGCGATATCGTTGAGATCGAGCCCAGCGGCCTTGCGGATCGCACGCAACCGTTCGCCGACTCTTTGGGGGAACAGCCCGCCTTCGTCGTTGCCGGTTGCCACGTCCTTGTCGACCATGATCGTGCTTCTCCGGGTCGTTGCCTGCGACTTTGGCACTCATCCCATCCCTTGTTTCACCGTCTGTACCGCCCGTGTCAACCAGCCGGAGAGGGCATAAAGTCATTTGCACAATGTCGCCTAAACCAGCTCTACACTCGCTTCGCGCGCCCAGTCTGTGAGCGCCAGCCGCATGTCGGCAGGCGGTGCCGCCAGCAAGGCGGACAGAGTGCGGCGCAGCGCCGCGATGTCAAGTGACCGGATCATCGCCTTGACCGGGCCAATGGCGGCGGGGGTAATCGACAGCCGATCAATGCCAAGACCAATCAAAGCCATTGCCTCAAGTGTCCGCCCGCCCATCTCGCCGCATACCCCCACTTGTACACCGTAAGCGTCGCATTCGCGCGAGATGCGGGCGAGAAAACGCAGGATCGCAGGACTCAACCAGTCGTAGCGTTCGGCAAGTTTGGGATTGGCGCGGTCAGCGGCAAACATGAACTGGGTCAGATCGTTGGTACCGATCGACAGAAAATCGAGCTTGGAGAGCAGAATATCAAGGACTTCGGCAAGCGCGGGCACTTCGAGCATCGCGCCGTAGCGCACCACGGTCGGCAGCTGCTTGTCTCGCCCGGCCAGCCATGCGCGTTGCGCTTCGAAGATCGCGTGGGCTGCGTCGAACTCCCACGGTTCGCTGACCATGGGGAACATGACGTTGAGCGTTCTCCCCGCTGCCGCTTCGAGCAGCGCGCGCGCCTGGGCTTTCATCAATGTATCGCGCTCAAGCGCAACGCGTAGTGCGCGCCACCCCATGGCTGGATTCTCTTCTGCTTCGGTTTCGTTGCGGAGATATGGCAGCGCCTTGTCGCCGCCGATGTCGACGGTGCGGAAAATCACGGGCTTGTCGCCCGCCACGTCGAGGACGTCCCTGTACAGCCGCTGCTGACGCTCGCGCTGCGGCATAGTGGCAGAGACGAGAAACTGGAATTCAGTGCGGAACAGACCGATTCCATCTGCTCCGGTCGGCTCGAGCGCGGCAACATCGTCGCGCAGTCCCGCATTCATCATCAGGACAATGCGGTGGCCATCTTTGGAAACCGGCGGGACGTCGCGGAGCGCAGCAAACGCTGCGCGCCGCTTTTGCCCCACGGCCAGCCGCGCTTCGAACGCTTTTTCGATCGCCGGTGTCGGGCGGACGATGACGCTGGCCTGTTCGACGTCGAGGAGCAACAAATCACCATCAACAACAGTCTGGCGGATATCCTTGATGCGCCCGAGGACAGGCACGCCCATCGCGCGTGCGACGATCGTGACGTGCGCGGTCAACGATCCTTCTTCGAGCAACACGCCCTTGAGACGCCGTCGGTCGTACTCGAGCAATTCGGCCGGACCAAGATTGCGCGCAATCAATATCGTATCCTGCTGCAGCCCTGCCTGCGCGGCAGTGCCGAGCTGCCCGGAAACGATGCGCAGCAGCCGATTGGCGAGGTCCTCCAGATCGTGCATTCGGTCAGCGAGCAGGGGATCGTCGATCTGGCGCATACGCATCCGCGTACGTTGCTGGACCCGCTCAATGGCGGCCTCGGCGGTCAACCCGCTGTCGATCGCTTCGTTGATACGCCGACCCCAGCCTTCGTCATAGGCAAACATTCGATAGGTATCGAGCACCTCGCGGTGCTCGCCGTCGCCGCCAAAATCAGCCTGGCTCGCCATCTTGTCGATCTGGTCGCGCATCTTGGCGAAAGCGGAATAGACCCGGGCACGCTCGGCTTCGGTATCCTCGGCCACGGTGTGTTCGATGACGATGCGTGGCCGATGATAGACGGCGTGGCCACGCCCCATACCGTCGACGAGCTTCAGGCCCGACAGCCGCTGTCCTTGGGCCTGGGGTGCGCGCGTGGCGCTATTGCGCGTGTCGTCGACAAGTCCTGCATTCGCAATCAGCTCGGACAGGACCATCGCCACTGTCTGTAGCGCCTCGATCTCGACCTCGTCGTAGCGGCGGGGATCGGTATGCTGGACGCACAGAACACCTACAGCATCTTCGCGCCGGACGATGGGCACGCCCGCGAACGAATGGAACAATTCTTCGCCGGTTTCGGGCTTATAGGCAAAGTCGGGGTGACTAGTGGCTTCGTCGAGGTTGAGCGTGGCGACATCCCGAGCAATTGTGCCGACCAGTCCCTCGCCCAACGCCATCCGCGTAACGTGCACCGCTTCCTGTTTTAGCCCGCGGGTTGCGAACAATTCGAGCAATCCGTCGCGCAGCAGATAGATCGAACAGACCTCGCTCCCCATCGCTTCGCCGATGATGCCGACGACCTGATTGAGCTTGGCCTGCGCGTTCGATCGCGCTGCCATAACCTCGTGCAGGCGGGTCAGGATTTCGCGGGCAGAGGCAACAGCAGTGGGCATGAGACGACGGCTAGCAGAAGCATCTCCGCTGTCCAACAACTGCTACCGCAGCCGCAAGGCACTTTCGGCTTGTGCAACCAGCTCGGTGATGATCTCCGAGACGGGTTCTTCCTTCGTCACCATGCCGACCGACTGGCCTGCCATCAGCGAGCCTTCGTGAACATCGCCGTCGATCACCGCCCGGCGCAGCGCGCCCGCCCAGAAATATTCGATTTGCAACTGCGCCTCGTGCATATCGAGCCGGCCTTCGTTCAGTGCCTGGGCGACTTCGCGCTGTTTGGCGGTGAAGGCCTCGGTGCCGGCGTTTTTCAGTGCGCGCACCGGAATGACCGGCAGGCGCGGATCAATCTGTACGCTCGGCATCGCATCGCGCGCGTTGGCGCGAAAGAATGCTTTTTTGAACTCTGGGTGCGCAATGCTTTCGACTGCGCAGGCAAAGCGCGTGCCGAGCTGCACGCCGGCGGCCCCCATTTCGAGATAGCCAGCAATCGCCTCACCGCGCCCGATGCCGCCGGCAACAAAGACGGGAAGTCGGGCCGCGACCTCGGGCAAGATCTCCTGCGCGAGTACCGAAGTTGCCACGGGACCGATATGGCCGCCCGCCTCATGCCCCTCGATCACCAGCGCATCGACCCCCGAACGAATCAGCTTCTTGGCCATGACGAGCGCAGGGGCGAACGCAATGACCTTCGCGCC